>NZ_JBJNWI010000004.1:0-294727 GCF_045897195.1 Mammaliicoccus sp. RAM2
CAAGTTGATATTCCAGTAACGGTTACTTACCCTGATGGTTCTTCTGAAGTTACTTCAGCTAAAGTTGTTGTTGAAAAACCTGCTGACAAACCTGCTGGTAAGACTCAAGCTGATGACAACACACCTGGATATAGTTCTAAGAATCAAGGTCCTACAACAGTTAAACCTGGTACATCTACTCATATCCCACAAACGGGTGATAAAGAGTTACCACCTGGTACGAAGTTTGAAATACCTTCAGACAAAGTTCCAAGTGGATGGACTGTAACTGTAGATCCTAATACTGGTGACATCACAGTAATTCCACCTAATGATGTAACACCTGGTACAAAGGTTGATATCCCAGTAACTGTTACTTACCCTGATGGTTCTAAACAAACTGTAACTGTTGGTGTAGTAGTTGAAAAAGCTTCTGATAGCACAGATGCTGGTTCTAACAATATGTATGGTATGGATAGCAAAGCTGATGATCATCATGCTGGACATATGGCACAAACTGAACAACAACAAAACACTAGCGGTACAGAAAGTTCTAAAGATAACATGATGAATAAAGGAAACAATACTCAAGCAAATGTATTACCAGACACTGGTGAAACACCTGCTGAAAATGCTACTTTATTCGGAAGCTTATTCGCAGGACTTGGCTCATTATTCTTATTTGGTCGTCGTAAAAAAGAAGAAGAACAATAAAATATAATGAGTAATGAGGGTCTGGAACTTTAATGTTCCAGACTCTTCATTTTTAATTTTAATTAAAATTAAATGAGCATTTTTATATTTGTCTATACATATTTGAATACAGATTGAAAAAAGGTTTATATACATATATTGAAGTTGAAAGGAATGAAAGCACGTGAATATTAAAGAGCAAATCAAGCGTATAATAAATGATCATTCAGATTATGAAAGATTATTTATAAGTATTGGCTATCCTAAAGTTAAAGCCGTTGTTAAAAGCTTTAAATTATCGAACAAGAACCAAATGATTAAATTTATAGAAACATATCGTAAGAAGAGTGGTAAAGCAGCTAAATGGATTAAAATTGATATTGTGACATCTGTTGAAGACATTCCATTTGATGAATTAAAAGAAGATTTGATCCATACAACTAGAAATCATGTTGAGTATGGTTTTACATTAGATTACAACTGGAACCTTGCATTTTTACCAGAAGAAATAAACAGCAATGCTTTTATTAGACCTACAAATGAGAAAGGGATATTCATACTTTCTGAGAAAAATATCAATCATTATTTAAGAAAGTATAAGAAGAATTACAATTTATATTTACACAAAGATTATGCAGGCAAAGTAGTTCAGAAATTCTATACAAAGAGTTTCTTTATTGAAGATGAACAGGTTATAAATTTAGAACAAGAAGGCTATAAGAAAGGGTTAAGACCAGTAGATGATCTTCCAGTTGAAATTGATCGTATGATTCAAACGAATACAGATTATTTGATGAATCTTATACAAGATAATGGTAAGTATCATTATGGCTATTTTCCACACTTTGATATCAATATCAACGCTTATAACAACCTATGTCATAGTTCAACAACATATGCGTTTATCAAATCATTATCTTATTTGAAGAAGAATGTGAGTATTGCTAAGAAACCAATAGATTACATTATTAAACATTATTTATATAAACACGAAGGTGCAACATATGTATTTGATGATACAAACTATATAAATGAAATTAAATTAGGTCAAAATGCTGCATTTATACTAGCTGTATGTGGTTATATACAATACGGTCGTTCGAATAAGAAGTATTTAAAAGCAGCTCAAAATGTTGCGAAAGGCTTAGTAAACATGATTGATGAGAATGGGGAAACAACCCATGTGTTAAACTATCCAGATTTAACAGTTAAAGATTCATTTAGAGTGATTTATTACGAAGGTCAAGCAGCACTAGCGTTATTAAAATTATATCAACTTGATCAAAAGGAAGAATGGTTAAATGTTGCAAAATTACTTTATGAAAAATTTATTCAAAAATCATATTGGAAACACCATGACTATTGGTTAAGTTATAGTACAGAAGTATTGATTCAAATAGAACCAGAAGAAAAATATTATCAATTTACTTTTCAAAATTTAGAAGAACATTTGAAAAACGTACAACAACGTCAATCTACAGATCCATTATTACTAGGCATGTTAATGGCTACATATAATATAGTAGAAAGTGCGAAACAACGTGACAAAACTGACTTGGTTGAACAATTTATAGACGTTGATCTATTGATAGATACGATTCACAGAAGAGCAGATTATATGAGAACAGGTTATTTTTATCCTGAAGTTGCAATGTATTTCCAAAATCCAGAGCGCATATTAGAAGCATTCTATATTAAACATGAAGGTTATCGTGTCGAAATAGATGATATCGAACATTACTTAACAAGTTATGTAGAGTATTTAAAAGTATTCAATCAATAAGAAAATCCTACCTTTTCCATTGTAATGGAGTAGGTAGGATTTTTATTGGATTTGTATGAAATTATTCGCTAATCTTACCATTTCTATACATTGATTTAGCAATGTAACCAAATGGTACGTTAGATAATGTTGTGAGCAGTTTTAAGAAGTATGTCGTAAAGAATATTTCAAATACAACATTGTTCGGTAAGTTACCATAGAACGCAATCAATACAAAAATTGCTGTATCTACAATTGAACTTACAACTGTACTTCCATAAGCTCTTATATAGAAGGTTCTATCTGATGAGAATTTCTTCTTAATTAATGTGAATAGTAATACATCTAAATGTTGACCAATGATATATGCAATGATGGATCCAAGTGCAATTCTTGGTACAATATTAAAGATTGTTTCAAGCGCTTCTTGAGAGATATCTTCCTGTGCAGGAATAAACGCTAAAGAGCACTGTAATAATATAACCATGACGATTACTGAAGAAAATCCAAGCCAAACTGCTTTTCGTGCTTGTTTTCTACCATAGATATCGTTTAATATATCTGTTGCAAGATAAATTGATGCAAACATAACATTTCCAAGTGTTGCACTAACTGAAAAGAGTTCTACTGTTTTAATAACCTGTATATTTGCTATAATAGTACCTATAGCAACCCAAACAAACAGACCAGTCTTCCCAAAAATTCTGTATAGAACGAGCATCAATATAAATGTAACGAAGAAAGTTCCAATACCTATTAATTCATTATACATAACTTTGTTCCTCCTAAATTTTGATATAGCGGGTGTTTAGAAACCGCGATAATCGAACTTATCTATTATACGGCTCAAAGTTATAAAAATCAATAAGCTTTATCGTAAACAATTTGTATGATGAATGTTATAATAACGGTCTAGTAAGGGAGTGACACTCATTTTAGCTCAAGAAGAGAAACAAGCAATTAAACAAATAGACCAATTGATGGAAACATACTGTAAAGGGTGTTTATTAAAGACGCACTATAGGGAAACAAAAGGTAAACATCAAGCCCATCAGTATTGTATATCGGAATGTTCTATCGGTATACGCATTAAACAATTAGGTAACAAGTTGCAATAAGGAGGATATTATGGAAATTGTTAGAGTTGAACCGACACCAAGCCCAAATACGATGAAAATCGTTTTATCTTTTAAGAAAGAAGATAGGTCTTCAAATACTTATACTGAAGTGAATGATCATAATCCAGAATTCATTAACCGTATTCTTCAATTAGATGGTATTAAATCTGTATTCCATGTTATGGACTTTATCGCTGTAGATAAACGTCCAAAAGAAAACTGGGATACTTTACTTAAAGATGTTACATCAGCCATCTCAGGTTCAGATCAAGAAGGGGACTTTGCTGAAAATCAAGTAAATGAACATTTCGGTGAAGTAAAAGCTGAAGTCTTAAAGTTTAAAGGTATACCTTATCAAATTAAATTAACAACTCAAGAAGAAGAAAAACGTAAACAACTTCCTGAAATTTATATTGATAGTATGCTAAAAGCAACGAAAGACTCAGATAACGTTGTCTTTTTAAGAAAATGGGAAGATTTAGGTGTACGTTACGGCGAAGTAGAGGAAGTATTAGCAACCGTTCAAGAAGAAATATTAGCTTTGTACCCTAAAGAGAAATTAGAGGCTTTAGTTGAAGAAGCTTTAACAAGTGACATTACCATTCCTGAAAAGCAATTTGTACATGTTGATAAAGAAACGTTTGAACAAGAAGAGGATTGGAAAGTAAAATTAAGAATGTTAAATGACTTTCCAACACCAACAGAAGACGATTATCCATTATTAGATGTCGCGTTAAATGATGAAAAGCCTCAAGTACGTAGAATGGCAATCGTGCTATTAGGTATGATTGAATCAAAAAAAACATTACCTTATTTATATAAAGGTATGAAAGATAAAGTTGTTTCTGTTAGAAGAACAGCTGGTGACTGTCTAAGTGATTTAGGTTTTAAAGAAGCGTTACCAGTAATGATAGAAGCATTAGAAGACCCTCAGAAAATTGTAAGATGGCGTGCAGCTATGTTTATATTTGATGAAGGTGATGAAACTGCATTAGAAGCATTGAAAAAAAGACAAGACGATCCAGCATTCGATGTTAAATTGCAAGTACAAATGGCAATTGAAAGAATCGAAAATGGTGAAGAAGCATTAGGTTCTGTTTGGAAACAAATGGCTAATAGAAAGAAAGAGGGATAAAATATGAATGCATATGAACAATACATGAAAGAACTCGCTCAACCAATGAGAAGTGAATTAACTGGACAAGGCTTTGAAAGTTTAGAATCAGCAGAGTCAGTTAAAGAATATATGGAGAACGCACAACCGAATGAAACAACATTTATCGTCGTAAACTCTGTATGTGGATGTGCAGCTGGTTTAGCACGTCCTGCAGCTGTTACAGTATCCCAACAAAATGATAAAAAACCTTCTAGAATTGCTACAGTATTTGCTGGACAAGATAAAGAAGCAACTGAAACAATGAGAGAATATATCGCACAAGTACCATCAAGTCCATCTATGGCATTATTTAAAGGTAATGAGCTTAAATACTTCATGCCACGTGAACATATTGAAGGAAGAGATATCCAAGAAATCTGTTTGGATATTAAAGACGCTTTTGATGAATACTGTGACTAATATTCGTATCACAACTGCCGTTAAAACTAATGCATCTCTCTACAAACAAGTAGAAGATGCATTTTCTGTGTTATCTAAATTAAAAACCATACAGAATGTCCAAATCATAAAGCGAAGAAAATTAACGATTAATCAATTGTTTCAACGAGATACGATACCATTAATTGTATTTGAAAGTAGTGGACCTAAACTATATTTCACGCCAGATACACCAATATATTTTCATTTAGATACTGTCAAAGTTAAATTGCATATGATGAAACAACATAAGATGCCCGTACTAATTGAAATGTTAGATGAAATAACAACAGACTTTAAAACATTTAATTTCATAGATGGCACAATGGGATTTGGGCGAGATACTTATTTAATATTAAAGCATTATCAACAAGCAAATGTATATGCAATAGAACAAAATCCACTTATCCATTATGTTATTTCTGAAGGCATGAAACGCTATTTAACAGAAGATGAATTAAGACGAATCCATTATATAAATAATGATTATCACAATTGGATTAAACAACATCCCGAATTGGTCGACATCTTATATTTAGATCATATGTTTGAACAGACACTTGATGAAAACGATAGAATGGGGGAACTTTCACGCAATATTGAATTACCTTCAGAAATCAAAAGTGTATCTCACTTCAAATATTTAATCGTAAAAGCACATTATAAAAGTGAGATTTTCAAAAAGTTTAATACGACACAATGTATTAGGAAAAGTACTAAAACACATTATGGACTGAAAATAAATCAAGATTATAAATATGAGTGATGGTGGAGAATAATATAAGAAAGTCTTCGTGCGCTATGGCCTGTTTTAGTACCTAGTCGCACGATATCTTTGAGTCTTCGTGCGCTATGGCCTGTTTTGGTACCTAGTCGCACGATATCTTTGAGTCTTCGTGCGCTTACATTCATAATTTAAACATCACTTAATTCTATACCATTATATACAAAAACTGGGACAATCTCTTGTCCCAGTTTTTGTATATTACCCCTTATTTATACTATTCTGTAATGCACATACTGATCATATAGCATAATAATAAGAAAAAGCCTAAAGTAGCAAAAATTTCATTCATTGAAATAGCCTCCTTCGTTTTGTTAGCACTTTGTTCATTTATAACCATTATACCTAATAATCAGGAAATTTTCTATATTATATCAGTAGTAAATTATCGCTAATTTCGTTAATATAGTAACAGGAGAATATTAAAAAGAGGTGCTCAAATGAATAACTTTGATAAAGCGTATCACGATTTATGTAAAAGGGTATTAGAAGAAGGCGAGAATAAGGACGATAGAACGGGTACCGGTACGATTTCTATATTTGGTCACCAAATGAGATTTGATTTATCTGAAGGTTTTCCGTTATTAACAACTAAAAAGGTTTCTTTTAAATTAATTGCAACTGAGCTTTTATGGTTTATTAAAGGCGATACAAATATAAGGTATTTATTACAATATAAGAATAACATTTGGAACGAATGGGCTTTTAAAAAATGGATTGAAAGTAATGACTATGATGGTCCTGATATGACGGACTTTGGTCGTCGCTCTTTAGTAGATGATGAATTTAACGAACAATATAAAGCACAACTTGCGATATTCAAAGATAAGATTCTGAATGACGATGATTTTATGATAAAATACGGTGACTTAGGCAATGTTTATGGTAAACAATGGAGAGATTGGAAGGATCAAGATGGTAAACGATTTGACCAACTTAGGACTTTAATTGAAAATATTAAACAAAATCCTAATTCAAGACGCCATATTATTTCTGCTTGGAATCCAACTGAAATAGATACAATGGCATTACCACCATGTCATACATTATTCCAATTTTATGTAAAAGACGGAAAATTAAGCTGTCAATTATATCAACGAAGTGCAGATATTTTCTTAGGTGTACCTTTTAATATTGCGAGTTATAGCTTATTAACACATTTAATTGCTAAAGAATGTGGATTAGAAGTAGGCGAGTTTGTCCATACGTTTGGAGACGCGCATATTTATAAAAACCATATAGACGCAATCAATGAACAACTTTCAAGAGATTCTTACGATGCACCTAAACTTAAGATCAACACTGATAAATCATTGTTTGATATTGAATACGAAGATTTAGAAATTGACGGTTATGAATCACATCCAAGTATTAAAGCACCTATTGCAGTTTAAAAAGGAGTAATTTAAATGAAATCAATAATAGTTTGTCATGATCAAAATCGCGTAATTGGCTTAGACAACAAGATGCCATGGCATCTACCAAATGACTTAAAAAGAGTTAAAGCATTGACGACTGGAAATACGATCGTGATGGGAAGAAAAACATTTGATTCTTTAGGTAAGCCATTACCGAATAGACGTAATGTTGTATTAACGACAAATCCATCATTTGAACACGTTGATGTCGATGTGATTCATTCTTTAGATGAAATCGATCAACTCGAAGGACATATCTTCATCTTTGGCGGTCAAGGTCTTTATGAACAAATGATGGACCGCGTTGATGATATGTATGTAACAGTAATAGAAGATAAGTTTCAAGGTGATGCCTTTTTCCCTCCATACGACTTCAAAGATTGGACGGTTCTTTCATCTGAATCTGGCGAACTCGATGAAAAAAACACTTTACCACACACTTATATGCATTTGGAAAGGAAAAAATAGTATGTTAAGAACGACGAAAACACTTGGTTATATTGTAGGTTATGCTGCACTTGTATCTTCACAATTAAATAAAGTTAAGCATAAGAAGTCATTGATAAATGATATCCGTAAACAAGATGAAATGATCTTTTTATATGCGAAAAGATGGGCTTCACGTATTCTAGATTCAGCTGGTGTTACAACACACTTGTCTGGCAATATAGAACCATTTGATGAGCCTGTATTATACATTTCAAATCATGAAGGTAATTTTGATATTCCTGTATTAATTAATCATTTACCGCAACCATTTGGATTTATTTCAAAGACTGAAGTTCAAAAAATTCCGTTTTTAAATCCATGGATGGAAGAAATGAACTGTATATATTTAGATCGTTCAAATAGACGCGCAAGTTTACAAATGATAAAAGATGGTATTAATAAATTAAAAGAACAACATTCTTTATTAATTTTTCCCGAAGGTAGTAGAAGTAAAGGTGGAGAAATGCAAGAATTTAAAGCAGGTTCTTTTAAATTAGCTAAATCAGCTAAAGTCAAAATTGTACCTATTGCGATTTATGGGACATCTAACATTATGGAAGCTCAAGATTCTAAAAAAATGGTCCCTGGTGATGTTTATGTACACATTCTAGACCCAATTGAGCCTTCAATTTTTGAAGATAAGACCATGCAAGAAGTAAGCCAATTTGTACAAGGAAAAATTAGTAATACTGTTCAATCACTAAAGGAGAATCATTATGTCAAAAATTAAAATAGTTGTTGATTCGACGACAGATTTATCAGCAGAATATTTAGAAGAAAATAACATTACTGTCGTACCCCTAAATATACTTATCGATGGTGTTACGTACGTAGACCAAGAGGATATTAGCTCAACAGAATTTCTAGAAAAAATGAAAGACGCTAAAGAATTGCCTAAAACAAGTCAGCCTCCAATTGGTAAAATTGTTGAAACATATGACGCGTTAGGGACAGATGGTTCTGAAATTATTAGTATTCATATGACTTCTGAGTTATCGGGTACATTTAGTGCAGCTCAGCAAGCAGCTCAAATTACAGAAAGTAAAGTTACAGTTGTGGATAGTAAATTCATTTCATTAGCTTACGGATTCCAAATTGAAGAAGTCGTGAAGATGATCAACGCAGGCAAAACTGTTGAAGAAATCGTCGAAGAAATTGAAGTGATTAAAAATAATTTAAGACTATTTGTAGTCATTGGTAATATCGACAACTTAATTAAAGGTGGTAGAATCGGTAAAGCGAAAGGCTTACTCGGTTCATTGATGAATATTAAACCAATCGGCGAATTGATTAACGGAAAAATCGAAATGATGCATAACGCAAGAACGCAAAACGCTATTGTTAAATATTTAATGAAAGAATTGGATGTCTTTTTAGAGAAGAAAGAACTTATAAAAATAGGTATTGCTGATGCGAATGCAGAACAATTGATGACGAAATTGATGAATACAATTAAAGAAAAGAAAAATTTCCACTTATTTGATACTGCAGTGACGACACCAGTCGTTTCTACGCATACTGGTGAAGGTGCTATTGGCGTGTTCTTCTATGGAAAATAAACATTGGATGAATCATAGAGCTTGGTTTTATGCTTTTATTATATTAATTATTCTAATACTTGGTGCTCTAGCTTATGTATGGTCTCAAATTTCAGACGATACAAACCATCAAACAATCAACACAGAACAAACTAAGAAAGATTTCACCATTTCTTTTGATAATGCACAATTAGAATCGTTAATGAATGCGTCTATGAAAGATTATGACATTCAATCACGCATTACAAAAAAATCATTGTCATTTGATACACGTACTAAAATTTTAGGTAAAGCTATTGATATAACACTTCAAACGAAACCTAAAAAGTTAAATAACGATACAATCTATTTCAAAATTCAATCGATAGATATTGGGAAATTAAATATTTCAAATCCATTTATTCTATCTCAAATCAATAAATATAGTGAACTTCCACCATATATTCATGTAAATCCTAAAGATGAATCATTCAATTTATCTTTAAATCAGTTGGAGATTGATAATGTTGAGTCTATACAAATTCAAACATTAGATATTTCAGACAAAAAATGGTACTTTGATATTAAGTTAAAGTAACTTAACATCATTAAAGGAGGTACAACTATGGCTTATGCTACGTTAGCTGGGGGATGTTTTTGGTGTTTAGTTAAGCCTTTTAATGAATTCCCCGGTATTATTGAAGTGACTTCCGGATATAGTGGTGGTCATGTTGAAAATCCAACTTATGAAGAAGTTTGTACAAATCAAACTGGTCATGTTGAAGCTGTTCAAATTGAATACAATGAAGATGAAACAGACTTTGAAGCTATATTAGATATATACTTTAAGACCTTTGATCCCACAGATAATAAAGGTCAGTTCTTTGATAGAGGCGAAAGTTATGAACCTGTTATTTTCTACCACGATAAAGAACAAGAAGAAATAGCGCATAACAAAATCAATCAATTAAATGAACAAAATATTTTTGATAAACCAGTCATTACGCCAGTTAAACCTTACAAGAACTTTTACCCTGCGGAAGACTATCATCAAGATTATTACTTGAAGAATCCAGCACATTATCAAGGGTATCAACAAGGTTCTGGACGTAAAGCATTTATAGAAAAGTATTGGGGGCGTTAAAATGCTAAAAAAAAGTAAAGATGAATTAAATGAAATGGAATATCTCGTAACACAACAAAATGGTACAGAACCACCTTTTCAAAATGAATATTGGAATCACTTTGAAAAAGGTATTTATGTAGATAAATTATCTGGTAAGCCATTATTCACTTCAGAAGAAAAATTTGAATCTGATTGTGGTTGGCCAAGTTTTTCAAAAGCATTAGATGATGAAGAAATCATCGAACTTGTTGATAAAACACATGGCATGATCAGAACTGAAGTACGCTCTGAAAATTCAGATAGTCATTTAGGTCACGTCTTTAATGACGGTCCTAAAGAATCTGGTGGCTTAAGATATTGTATTAATTCAGCTGCTGTACAATTTATTCCATATGATAAATTAGAAGATTTAGGGTATGGAGAATTAGTAAATCATTTTAAAAATTAGAGGAGTCGATTGTAATGTTTAAAAAATTATTTGGCGGTAACAAATCAAAAGATACAAATGTTGAAGTATTTGCTCCAATTTCAGGTGAATATGTAGCAATTGAAGATATTCCAGATCCAGTATTTGCTCAAAAAATGATGGGTGAAGGATTCGGTATTAAACCAACAGAAGGTGTAGTAGTTGCACCATTTGATGGAGAAGTTGTGAATGTATTTAAACCTTCAAATCACGCTGTAGGTATTAAAGCAGCAAACGGATTAGAAGTATTGGTACACGTAGGTTTAGAAACTGTTCAATTAGGTGGAGAAGGCTTTGAAGCACTTGTTAATACTGGTGATACAGTTAAACAAGGCGACGAGTTATTAAAATTCGACATCGAAACAATCGAATCAAAAGTAAAATCAGTAATCAGCCCTGTTATTATTACTAACACAGATGACGCTGAAGAAATTAATATCGAAAAATTAGAAAGTCTAGTTAAAGGTGAAACTAAGGCTATTGATGTGAAAATGAAATAAATGAAACAATATTCTTTCTATCAATACGCACTAACAAAACGAAGTGAAAAAAGCGAAGTAGGTAAGTTGGCAGATTTAATCTTCCAAGACTTATCATTTCCAAAATTCACAAACGATTATCACACACTTTCAGATTACTTAGAAACAGAAGCCATGTTCACACAACCAATGAGCGTCTTCGATGACTTATTCGAATCATATGAAGAATGGTTGAAATTCTAAGGTAAAATAAAACACCTCATTTTCAAGCGGAAATGAGGTGTTTTTTCGGTTTGTGTAGTTGGATGATGGGGGCTAACTATCATTATTCTGAATTGTGGTAATTAGAACGCTGTAACTTCCATTATTCTGAATTCTGGCAATTAGACGGGCCATTCTTAGAGACATTTCTCAGAATTTCGTCCCTAACAGAACCCGTAATACTCACGATATGAACATTTTTCCATATTAATTCGTTCACTTTGCTGTTTGTCACACCAAAGTGTTTTTATTTATATGATTTAACTGTTAAAATAAATTATATTTGACAAGAAAGTTGTGAGTAAATGAAACCTTTTAAAAAGAAACAAAGTCGACAAATAACGCTTCCTTTATATAAGTTATTAATCATATTATTTGTTACGGTCTTATTAACTGCTGTTGTGTCTTATGCTTCGTATAAATTTGGTTTATATTTTGGCAATGACCAACAAAAAGAGCTTAATAAGATTGAAGAGGCTTATAAACAAATTAATAACGACTATTACAAAGATGTTGATGACGACAAATTAACTCAAGGCGCTATTGATGGTATGATCAAATCTTTAGATGATCCTTATAGTGAATACATATCCGCTAAAGATACAACAAGTTATAACGAAGAAATTTCTGGTGATTTTGTTGGAATTGGTGCAGAAATGGAAATGCACGATGGCTACGTTAGAATTACTAGTCCTATGAAAGATTCTCCTGCTGAAAAAGCTGGCGTAAAATCTTTAGACGTCATTACGAAAGTTGATCATGAATCGATTAAAAATAAATCGTTAAATGAAATCGTCAATAAAGTAAGAGGTAAAAAAGGGACAACTGTTACGTTAACAATTAAACGAGAAGGTAAAGAACCTTTCGATGTTAAGATTAAACGTGACAAAATCCACCTTACAAGTGTCGATTATACGAAGAAAAAAGACACTGGCATAATTGCAATTTCTAAGTTCCAAAATAAAACAACGAAAGAATTACAATCTGCATTGAAACAAGCGAAAAAAGACAAAGTAAAACATGTCATTTTAGATTTAAGAAACAATCCAGGTGGTCTATTAGATGAAGTCGTGACGAGTGTTAACTTGTTTGTTGATAAAAATAAACCTGTTATATATTTAGAAACGAAAGGTGATAAACCACAAGCAGTTGAAACTGAAAACGACAAAATGTCTGGCATAGGTGATATGGACTATACAGTACTCGTTAATAAAGGGTCTGCAAGTGCTGCAGAAATATTCGCTGGCGCATTACAAGATTACAAAATTGCAGATGTCCTAGGTACAACGACTTTTGGTAAAGGTATCGGACAAGTTCATAAAGAATTTAGCGATTCTAGCATTTTAAAATATACAAACATGAGATGGTTAACACCTAATAAATCTTATATTCATAAAAAAGGTATTCAACCAGATAAAACCATTAAAGCACCTAAATATGAAGAAATAGAAATAATCGATCCGAGCAAGACTTATCAAGAAGGCGATCAATCTAAAGAAATTAAATCAATTAAGATTGGTTTGAACGCTTTAGGGTATAATATTAACAATGAAAATGACCAATTTGATGCCCAACTGACATCACAAGTTAAATCATTCCAAAGTGACCATGATTTAACTGAAAATGGTATTTTCACAGATGATACAACAAAGAAATTTATTGAACTTTTACGCAAGAAAATCCGTAGTGAAGATAAACAACTTGATGAAGCAATTCAATATATGCATAAGTAATGGGGGAAAGTAGTTTGAGAAAAGCAACAAGATCAGATATTCAACATATTAATAAATTAACAGAAATGGCTAAATCTATTATGGAACACGATCAGAACCCTCAATGGGATCATCGTTATCCATTAGAGAAGCATTTCTACGAAGATATAGATAATGGAGACTTATATCTATATGAAGAAAACAATGACATTGCAGGATATATATGTGTCAATCAAGTACAAGCCGAATGGTATAAACAATTTGACTGGCCAGCTCGTACTGACCAAGCATATGTTATCCATAGAATGGCTACAAATCCTGAATATAAAGGTGTCGCAATGAAGATGATGCAATTTGCAATTGATATTGCTACTGAAGCAGGCACACCAATTATCATAACGGATACATTTTCACTTAATAAACGTGCACAAAGACTGTTTGAAAAATTTGATTTTATAAAAATGGGTGAATATGAAACAGATGAGTTTCCATTTGATAAGAATGCACCATTTTATGCATATTATAAATTGATAGAGAACGAGGAGAAATAAACATGAAGAAGATAGCATTTACCGGTGGCGGTACGATAGGACATGTTGCAGTCAATTTAGCACTAATCCCTGAAGCACAAAAACGTGATATCGAAACAATATATATTGGATCTAAAAACGGTATCGAAAAAGAAATGATTACTGACTCTGCCAAAGATACGAAATATATTCCGATATCAAGTGGTAAGTTACGTCGATATTTATCTTTTGAGAATTTAAAAGATGTCTTTAAAGTATTAAAAGGTGTATTAGACGCTAGAAAAGTATTAAAGAAAGAAAAACCAGATTTAGTCTTTTCTAAAGGTGGATTCGTCAGTGTTCCAGTTATTATCGCTGCCAAATCATTAAAAATTCCTTCAATTGTACATGAATCAGATGTTACACCTGGTTTAGCAAATAAAATATCCATGAAATTTGCTAATAAAATGTATACAACTTTTGAAGAAACTTTAAAATATGTACCTAAAGAAAAATCAGATTATATTGGTGCTATTATTAGAGAAGATTTAAGAGATGGCTCTAAAGAAGAAGGCTATCAATTAACAGGCTTTAATGATCAATTACCTGTACTACTGATCATGGGTGGTAGCTTAGGTTCTAAAGCATTAAATAAAGCGATTCGAGATAATTTAGATTATTTAACAAAGAAATATCAAATTATTCATTTAACTGGTAAAGGTCATGTTGATCAAAATATTAAAAACGCCAATTATGTTCAATATGAATTTGTTTCAAATGAATTGATGCACTTCTATGCGATTACTGACACTGTCATCAGTAGAGCAGGCGCTAACGCTATTTATGAGTTTGCGACAATGAAGTTACCAATGTTATTAATACCACTTGGTTTAGATCAATCAAGAGGCGATCAAATTGATAACGCTAAAATTTTCGAGAAAAATGGATATGCTAAAGTATTACAAGAAAAAGATGTGAACCAATCTAATCTGATCAGTCAACTTGATAAATTAGAAAACGAACGAGAAGATATTATTGACAAAATGTCACATTTCAAAGAAAGTTATACGAAAGAAACACTATTTAACAAAATTGAATTAGACATAAAGTAAAGGGGGCAATCGAATGAGCCAAGCAAACCGTACTTTACTATTACTCATATTTAGTTTGATATTTGGAGTCATCGCGTTTTTCCATGAATCCAGACTCGGTAAATGGATAGATAATGAAGTTTATAACTTTATTTATTCAACTGAAAGCTTTATAACGACTTCTATAATGCTTGGTTTTACTAAATTAGGAGAAGTTTGGGCTATGATTGCCTTATCACTCATTGTGATTTGTTACTTAAAACTTAAAAAATATAACATTGAAACATTATTTTTTGCAGTTACGATGATTTTATCAGGTACATTAAATCCACTTCTTAAAAATATATTCGACAGAGAAAGACCAACTTTACTTAGACTGATAGATATATCTGGATTTAGTTTTCCGAGCGGACATGCAATGGGATCCACCGCATTTTTCGGGTCACTTATATACGTAATATTCAGAGTGGCAAACAAATCTATACGACCGTATTTGATGGGATTATGTGTCATTTGTATCGCAATGATATCATCGTCACGCGTATACTTAGGTGTTCATTATCCAACTGATATAATCGCAGGCATTATCGGCGGTGTCATTTGTATATTGTTAACTCAAAGTATGTTACGAAAGAAATTATAGATAAGTATGGAACAGCATGAGCTGTTCCATACTTTTTTTGGATTAAATAGGGGATGTGCGGATGTTATTTCGGGCGAGGTAAATAAAGTAGTTCCGTTATGAACAAGTTTGACGAGAAGTGTTCATAAGAGCGCTAGTATTTACACTTCTTATGAGTTTTGTAAATATGGCCCCGTTATTTGCAGTTCTAACCCGAACTGCTCATAACGCTCTCTCATTTAAATAAATCCATACAAAAAACAGCCACAGTGATTTGGACAGAATCACTGCGGCTATTTTACTTTTATGGGCATAAAAGGGGGTTATAGAAAATGTTCAATCCATACTTAGAGGGGGAACTCTTTTATTTGATTGATAATCATTTTCAATTACTATTATAACCAATTGAGAATGAATGTCAATTAGTTATTTAAAATTTTTACTATTTTAAATGATAAAATAGTGATGCTCATATATAATGAACATGTTAAACTCGAAAATGTTATCTTTTACTAGAGGGGGAACTCTTTCATTGATAATCATTTTCAATTACTATTATAACTAAATGAGAATCATTGTCAATTGAAAATTGAAAACTTTTATAATTTTATTACGAGGTGGCATTATGAAAAAAATACTCATCATAGAAGATGAACAAAATTTAGCGAGATTTATAGAATTAGAACTTAAGCATGAGGACTATGAAGTGGAAATATGTAATGATGGAGAAAGTGGGCTAGAGCAAGCTTTATCTGAAGATTACAATTGTATATTACTAGATCTCATGTTACCGAAAATGAACGGTCTTGAAGTATGTAGACGTGTTCGTCGTGAGAAAGATACACCGATTATTATGATAACAGCTAAAGGCGATACATATGATAAAGTTATTGGTCTTGATTATGGCGCAGATGACTATATTGTTAAACCATTTGATATTGAAGAATTATTAGCGAGAATTCGCGTTATTATTAGAAGAAATGTCACGGTTGAACCAGTAAGTCATACAATTACTGTTAATGATTTAACAATCGATAAAAATGCTTTTTCCGTATCTATACATGGTGAATCTGTTGATTTAACGAAGACTGAATACGAATTATTATTATTACTAGCTGAAAATCAAAATTTCGTCTTACAAAGAGAACAGATTTTAAATCATGTTTGGGGTTACGAATCAGAAGTTGAGACAAATGTTGTGGATGTATATATTCGTTATTTGCGTAATAAGCTTAAACCATTCAAAAAAGAGAATATTATCGAAACTGTTAGAGGAGTGGGATACGTGATTAGATCATGAAACAACAATCATTAAAAACTAAATGGATGATGCTCACTACGACGATTACGTTTATTATATTTGCTTTATTTAGTATGTTTATCATTTATTTCATTAGTTTATATTTAAAAGACCAAGAAACAAGCACAGCAACAAGAAGCACATATGACACAATCAATTTATTAAAGACTAAGACACTCGGTCAAATTACTTCAACTGATATAAATGCAACGATTACGGATAATCAAAAGCTTGTTCTCTATGATAGATTTGGTAAACCCATTTTTGAAGAAACACACAATAATGATTTGGATTATACACCTAAGTTTGAACGTGTGAATCAACTTAAAATTTATGAAACGAAACAAGATAATAAATCATATATTGTGGTTTATACACCTGTAAACACAAGTTATTTCAGTGGATATGAAGCCGTTGTTCATCCGCTAGCAAATTATGATGCCATTATTAAATTTATGATTATATTAGCAACTGTGTTTGGATTAACGGCATTATTCTTAATTGCATTAATTAGTTATGTATTCTCATCGCAAATTACAAAACCTATTACGATATTGTCTGATAAAATGAAACAAATTCGTAGAGACGGTTTCCAAGAAAAACTTGAAGTACCCACAAACTATGAAGAAACCGACGATATGATCCAGACCTTTAATAGAATGATGGAACAATTGGAAAGTTCTTTTGACCAACAAAAACAATTCGTCGAAGATGCTTCACATGAATTGAGAACGCCGCTGCAAATTATACAAGGGCACTTAAACCTCATTCAAAGATGGGGTAAAAACAATCCAGAAGTATTAGAAGAATCTTTAGATATTTCTATTGAAGAAATGACACGCATCACGAAACTCGTCGAAGAATTACTTTTATTATCGAAAGATGCGAGATCTAGTACTGGTGATGAAATTGATATTGTCGATATCAATTACGAAATAAATTCTAGAATCAAATCATTAAAGAAATTGCACCCAGATTATACATTTAATTTCGAATCAAATTACAATGCTATTAGAATGAATATCAATCGATTTCATTTTGAACAAATGTTATTAATCTTTATTGATAACGCTATGAAATATGATAAGAAAAATAAAAACATTGAAATTGTTACCAACTTAAAAAACAGAAATATTACAATAGATATTATTGACCATGGTGTGGGCATACCTCAAAAAGACTTAGAATTCATATTTGACCGCTTTTATAGAGTTGATAAATCACGTTCAAGAAAAGAAGGTGGCAATGGACTCGGCCTTTCAATTGCTAAGAAATTAGTCAATTCTTATGATGGAATTGTGAAAGTAGAAAGTGTTGTGAATGAGTACACAAAAATATCAGTTGTATTTAAAGAATCTTTTATAAACAAATAAGTTCAATATTGTCAAATTAGCCTTTAACTCAATACTGTTAAGTGCTAAAATGGAAATGTAAACGGTTTATAATTTTCTTGGAGGGTGGAACATGAAGAATGATAATCATGTCGAAGCACCTGTAAGATTTGGAACTAACTTAGGGTTAATGTTAGAAATGTATGATAATTACGTTAATGATCCAGAGTCAGTACCGGAAGACTTGCAAGTGTTATTCGATGAATTAACAAGTAACAACACAGGCGCTGGCCTACAATCAAGTACTGGGGTGGACAACTCAAGTGTCAAACGTGTAATGCGTTTAATTGATAATATCAGACAGTATGGACATTTAACTGCAGATATTTATCCAGTGTACCGTCCAGAAAGAAAAAACGTACCTAAATTAACACATCAAGACTTTGGACTATCAAAAGAAACTTTGGAAAAACTTCCAGCAGTTATCGTATCAGATCACTTTGATGGAGAATTTAACAATGCATATGAAGCAATAGAATATATGACTTCTTGTTACCAAGGTCCTATCGCTTTTGAGTACACGCATATTAATAATAATGAAGAACGCGTATGGTTGAAGAGATATATCGAATCAACACATACGATTGAAATTTCTAAAGAAGAAAAAATCGAACTATTAAAAAGTTTAGCTGAAGTAGAAGGCTTTGAAAAATATATCCATAAGAATTTCGTAGGCGCTAAACGCTTCTCAATCGAGGGTGTAGATACATTAGTACCAATGTTACAAAGAGTCTTAAAACGTACGAATGCGGCAAACATACCAAACATCCAAATTGGTATGGCGCATAGGGGTAGATTAAACGTTTTAACTCACGTATTAGAAAAACCATATGAAATGATGATTTCTGAATTTATGCATAAGAACCCACTTATTTTCTTACCGAAAGATGGTTCATTAGAAATCACAGCTGGTTGGACAGGCGATGTTAAATATCATTTAGGTGGTACGAAGACAACAAGTAAATACGGTATCCAACAATCGATTACTTTAGCCAACAACCCAAGTCACCTAGAAATCGTTTCTCCAGTCGTTCTTGGTAAAGCGAGAGCTAATCAAGATACAACAGTTGATGCTGGAAGACCAAGTCAAGATGTTAACAAATCACTTGCTATCTTAATTCATGGGGATGCTGCATTCCCTGGACAAGGTATTAACTTTGAATCTATGAACTTAAGTAACTTAGATGGTTACACTACTGGTGGTTCATTACACATCATTACAAATAACAGAATTGGTTTCACAACAGAAGCAGAAGATGGACGCTCAACAACATACTCAACAGATGTTGCAAAAGGCTATGACTTACCAATTATCCATGTAAATGCAGATGATGTTGAAGCAACTGTTAAAGCAATTGAAATGGCAATGGACTTCAGAGAGAAATTTAACAAAGATTTTGTAATCGATTTAGTTGGTTATAGACGTTATGGACATAACGAAATGGACGAACCATCTATTACAAATCCAATGATGTATAAAGCCATTAAAGAACATCCATCTATTGAACATATTTATGGTAAACAACTTGTCGAAGAAGGCATTATTACAGAAGACGAAATGAATGGCATTTTTGACGATGTAACGAAACGCTTAAGAGCTGCTCATGACAAGATTGATAAAGATGCTGAAATGGATAATCCAGAAATGACTTTACCTGACAACATCAGTGAAGGACAAGATTATGAGTTAGCAAATGCTACTTATGAAGAATTAAAAGCGATTAATGATGCAATGTTTGATTATCCAGAAGATTTCACGGTATTCAAGAAGTTAAACAAAGTATTAGATAGACGCCGTGAACCATTTGAAAAAGACGGTCTTGTAGACTGGGCACATGCAGAACAACTTGCATTTGCGACAATTTTACAAAATGGTACACCAATTCGTTTAACTGGACAAGATTCAGAACGTGGAACATTCGCACATAGACACGCTGTGTTACATGATGAGAAAGATGGAAAGTTATTTATTCCATTACATCACGTACCGAATGGAAAAGCATCATTTGATATTCATAACTCACCATTATCTGAAGCTGCAGTAGTTGGTTTTGAATATGGTTATAATGTTGATCATCCACAATCATTTAATATTTGGGAAGCACAATATGGTGACTTTGCAAATATGGCACAAATGATATTCGATAACTTCTTATCAAACAGCAATGCTAAATGGGGAGAAAAGAGTGGTTTAGCTTTATTCTTACCACATAGTAATGAAGGACAAGGTCCTGAACATTCATCAGCGAGATTGGAAAGATTTTTACAATTAGCTGGAGAAAACAACATGACAATAGCAAACTTAACAAGTGCTTCTAACTATTATCACTTATTAAGAAGACATGCTAAATATCTTAACACAGATAAAATGAGACCATTAGTCTTAATGTCACCAAAAAGCTTGTTAAGAAACAAAATTGTTTCTCGTCCAATTGAGGAGTTCACTAAAGGACAATTCGAACCAATTTTAGTTGAACCGTACAAGAAGACTAAAGTTAAGAAAGTAATTATTTCATCAGGAAAAATGTTTATTGACTTAAAAACTGAATTACAAAAAAATCCTAACGATGAACTTTGTTTAATTGCACTTGAACAACTTTATCCATTCCCTAAAGAAGAGATAAAGAACGTTCTTTCTGAATTCAGAAATCTAGAAACAGTTCGCTGGGTTCAAGAAGAAGCTAAAAACCAAGGCGCTTGGTCATTCGTTAGCTTAAAACTTCAAAACATTCTAGAAGATCGCAAAGTAGAGCTTGAATATCACGGTCGTAAAGTACGTTCTTCAACTGCAGAAGGCGACGGCGAAATATACAAACTTATACAAAGTAAAGTAATCCAAGAAGCTTTAAAACATAATTAGGGGGAAATGAATCATGTCAGAGGTAAAAGTACCAGAATTAGCAGAATCAATTACAGAAGGAACAATTTCAGAATGGCTCAAATCAATTGGTGACCAAGTTGAGAAAGGCGAAAATATCGTCGAACTTGAAACTGACAAAGTAAATGTTGAAGTCATTTCAGAAGTTGCAGGTGTTCTAACTGAAATCAAAGCTGAAGAAGGCGATACTGTTGAAGTAGGTTCAGTCATTGCAGTCGTTTCAGACGGAGAAGCACAACCGGCTTCAAACGATGCTAAACCTGAAAAGCAAGAAGAACCATCTAAAGAAGATGCAGGTAAACCAGAAGCAACAGATACTAAAGAAGAATCAGCATCTTCAAATGAAAGAATTCAAGCAACACCATCAGCACGTCGTTTAGCACGTGAAAAAGGTATCGACTTAAGCAAGGTTAAGACTCAAGCAGGTGACGTTATTCGTCCAGAAGACGTTGAAAGTGCAGCTAAACCTCAACCACAAGCTAAACCAGCTGAGAAAAGCCAACCAGCACAAGCTAAATCTAATGACAATCCTTCTAAACCTGTTGTTCGTGAGAAATTATCACGTAGACGTCAAACAATAGCTAAGAAATTATTAGAAGTATCTAATAACACAGCTATGTTAACAACATTTAATGAAGTTGATATGACAAACGTAATGGAATTACGTAAACGTAAGAAAGAAAAATTCCAAGAAGACCATAACGGTACACGTTTAGGATTCATGTCATTCTTCACTAAAGCAGCAGTAGCAGCATTGAAGAAATATCCTGATGTAAATGCTGAAATTGATGGTACTGATTTAGTACTTAAACAATTCTATGATATCGGTATTGCCGTTTCTACAGAAGAAGGTTTAGTAGTACCAATCGTTAAAGATTGTGATAAGAAAAACTTCGCTGAAATCGAGCAAGATATCGTAGACTTAGCTGTTAAAGCTAAAGATAAAAAATTAGGCTTAGATGACATGATGGGTGGATCATTCACTATTACAAATGGTGGCGTATTTGGTTCATTAATGTCTACACCAATCATCAATGGTACACAAGCTGCTATTTTAGGTATGCACTCAATTGTTACAAGACCAATTGCAATTGATAAAGATCGTATGGAAAATAGACCGATGATGTACATCGCATTAAGCTACGACCACAGAATTATTGATGGAAAACAAGCAGTAGGATTCTTAAAAACAATTAAAGACTTAATTGAAAATCCAGAAGATTTATTATTAGAATCTTAAAATAGCAATATGGAAAAATACAACGACGGAAATCGTCGTTGTATTTTTTTGTTTTATAAATTACCTCAAATCTGAGTTGTGGTTTTATTTTTAATTGAAAATGGCTTACTATAAAGAAAGTATTGAATTAAAACAATAATTTTAAATGAGGGATAATATGGTTCAAGTTATTTGTACTTTGAGCCAGAACTACTTATAACGGGGGACATATTTACAATACTCGTAAGAAGTGTAAATACTGGCGCTCTTATGAACACTTTCGACCAAACTTGTTCGTAACGCGGCTCATATGAACACTTTCAACCAATCTTGTTCGTAACGGCGACCACACAACCCAAAAATATATTTTTCATTATTCTCAATTTGATTGATTTGTCATACTTTGAATTTATTTGATATAATTTATAAGAACTCATATATAGGAGAGATATTCATGAATGGACTAAGAAGTGTTACATTATGGACTTTTGATATTAAAGAAACAGAGTCATTTTATAAAGATATTTTAGGGCTTAATACCTTGATGAACCATGAAAAGAATATCTTACATATCGGTGATGCAAAATTAGCGCCTGGTACGAGACTGATTTTCAAGCAATATTCTGGTGATTCAGATCAATTAGATACGCATTTTCACGGGATTGCTTTACGTGTACCAACTGATTACGCATTATATGAATATAAACAACAATTTGATAATCATCAAGTTAAATATGAGTCTGTACAACAATTAAATGGTAAGCATCTGTTTAAATTTTATGATAATAATGGACATGCGTTACATCTTATTTCTGATGAACAAAATTCTGGTGTGCCACTTGGAACTGCTTATGATGGTGGTCCAATTAGTCCTATTCATCAAATTCAAGGATTAGGGCCGGTCATGGTTAAATCACCTGAGACTCAAGCAACTGGCTCATTATTAAATAATATTTTTGAGTTGCAATTGTTTGCCGAATACAAGACAATAGATGATGAGTCAGCTATCGTATTTAAAGTCGGTGCTGGTGGAAATGGCGGAGAGTTACATTTGATTGATTATCCAGATGCGATTGAGTCATTAAATCCACCTATCGAAAGAGTAGCAATCTCCATTGATGATATCGATCATTTTGAAAAAATTGTTAATCACGTTAAAGAAATTGAATTGGAACATCATATTATTCAACATGAAGCCGGCTTAATTTCGTTATATGTGCGTGACTTAACTGGCATCATCATTACAATTACATATGACACAGTGAATTAAAGGAGCGGTTTATTTATGTTACATGAAACTTGGAAAGAAAATCACGTTATTAAACAAGTAGAAGTTACACATACAGATGCACAAAAATTTAAAGTATCTGATATGTTAACAGTAGGTAAAACATATGATGTCGTTAATGAAACAGAAGAATATTATCAAATCATTGATAATTCTGGTCATGTTGGCGGCTACTACAAAACATACTTTAAAGAAGTATAAATATACGATAAGAGTCTGATACATCTATATGTTCCGGACTCTTTTTTAAGTTTATAAAATGTACTAAAGGAGAACACAATGGCTAATTTTAATAAATATTTAAACAACGATGAAACAATATATGATGATGCTTTGTCTATGATAAAGCTTAATAAGAATATACTTTTAAAAGGACCGACTGGTTCTGGTAAAACGAAACTAGCTGAAACACTTGCGAGAGATTTAAACAAACCGATGCATTCTGTAAACTGTTCTGTAGATTTAGATGCAGAAAGTTTATTAGGTTTCAAAACAATTGAAACAAACGAACAAGGTCATCAACAAATCGTATTTATCGACGGACCTGTTATTAAAGCAATGAAGAATGGCGATATATTATATATTGATGAAATCAATATGGCGAAACCAGAAACGTTACCTATTTTAAATGGTGTATTAGACTTTAGAAGATCGTTAACGAATCCATTTACAGGTGAAGTCGTACAAGCTAAAGAAGGCTTTTCAGTTGTTGCTGCAATCAACGTAGGCTATATCGGAACATTACCAATGAACGAAGCATTAAAAAACAGATTCGTTGTCTTGGATATTGATTATATAGATGGCGAAACTTTAAAAATGATTATTAAAGAGCAAAGTGCATTACAAGATGATGAAATTATCGATTCAATTGTTCAGTTTAATAAAGACTTACGCATTATGTCGAGCCAAGGTCAAATTTCAGAAGAGTCAGCAAGTATAAGAGCATTGATTGACTTAGCTGATTTAGCGACTGTTATTCCAGTTAGACGTGCAATTAAACGCGCTATTATAGACAAAATAGACGACGAAAGAGAACAACAAGCTATACAAAATGCAATTGAATTAATTTTCGAGTAAGGAGAATATCATGAGTGATCGTTTTATATTATTTAATGACGAACAAATCGATGCACAACAAATAATGATGTTAACTGATTTAGCAAAATTATTACTTGAAGATCCAAACGTTAAAGTTTCTTTCCAAAAATTCCAACACTATGATCCTATCAACAATACTTGTAATGTTAGTTTCACTTGGTTACATCGACCTGAACACATTATTAATGCAGGACTAAAATCCGACATAATGTTAGATACTTTAGGATTTAAACATACAGATCCAGCTATTTATAAAGAAGTATTAGATGAATCATTTGATCATATGAGCTTTTTTAAACAATTATTTATGCTCATTGAAGAATACCGTCTTTCAAATCTGATTATGGTTAAACGTCCAGTCACTAAAAAGTTGTTCAAACATAGACTGAATGTCAAAATCAAACAAAATAATAGTCAAATCCATGTTTATCAAACGAAGACAACTTATACAGACTTATTATTTTTAGCAATAGAACATGCTATTTTAAATGAAAATTTCATAAACAATATTTCAATAAATGATGACTTTGATGATGCACTTGTACAAGTGTTTAATCGTTTAACGCAAATATTCAACTTGCAATCATCAGAAGATAGTTATGATTTAGCTGTAAGTATCATGATTTTAGTGGATTATTTGTTAAAAGAAGATATGCTCAACCAGTATTATCATATACCTGAGCGTATTTATCGTTCTTATGAAGAAGAATGGACTTTAGAAGATTTAAAACGTCAAGATGTGGCTAACACTGATCAAAGTCATAAACAAGAACATAATCCTGACGATATTGAAACTGAAGATGCTAAAACAAAGACAAACGATAGTCAAACTGACAGCACTTCTTATTTAGAAATGGAACTTCACGAAGGCGAAAATAGCGACATTCTTACAGACAACGATAGAGAAGGTGACGCTGGCGATGATATGACGGATATGATGGAGAAAAAAGGTAAGGGTTCTAATAATACTTTAAATGATGAAGAAGGCGGCGCACAAGGTCTTAATCAGCAATATCAACTTAAAGGTATTAACCAAAATGTTTCTCTTACTTTCAATCGACCAGATATTTTACCGGCGCATGTGTCAGCCTATAAAGAAGCTGTCAATAGTGTTCAGTTTGAAATAAAAGACTTAACAAGCATTATCCAAAAATCAATGAATCATCAATATAGTGATATTAGAGAGAACTTAACTAAAGGTAGATTGCAAAAGAACTTACTAAATTGGTTTATCGATGATCAATATAAACTATTCTTCAAAAAGGATGCATTTAGTAGAAAATTAGATGCAACATTCACATTATTAGTTGATGCATCAGCAAGTATGCACGATAAAATGGAAGAAACTAAAAAAGGTGTCGTCCTATTCCACGAAACACTTAAAAATTTAGATATTAAACATGAAATTCTAGGTTTTAGTGAAGATGCTTTTGAAGCTGATAAATTAAATCAACCTAATACAATCGAAGAGCTCATCTTATATAATGAATCAACACTTAAACAAAATGACGCAAGAATTATGACACTTGAACCACAAGATGATAATCGTGACGGTGTCGCTTTAAGAGTTGCAACTCAACATTTACTTCAACGATCTGAGACACAAAAATTCTTAATTGTATTTTCTGATGGGGAACCTTCAGCTTTTGATTATGCAGAAGACGGCATTATAGATACACATGAAGCTGTGATAGAAGCAGATAAACAAGGAATTTATGTCTTTAATGTATTCCTTAATCAAGATGTGATCGATGAAGCCACGAAAAAGACTGTTCATAACATCTATGGTAAACAAAGTTTATTTGTAGAAGGTGTTGAAAATTTACCATACCAATTGGCACCGTTATTAAAAAAATTACTGTTGCAATCTATATAATTAGCAAAACTAAATAATAACATTCTTTTTTAAATTTTCAGAAATTTCATATAGACGAAAACAAACTCCAATGATAAAATATAAATTATTGTTAGACGCAAAAGGAGTAAAATATATGAACAAGAATATTTTTGTAGTAGGGTTTATGTTATTCGCGATATTCTTTGGTGCCGGGAACCTAATATTCCCACCAGCATTAGGATTATCGAGCGGTCATTTCTTCTGGCCAGCAATATTTGGTTTTGTAATTACGGGAATCGGTTTACCACTTATTGGTGTAATCGCAGGTTCAATTGAGGACAAGGGATACAGAGTTTCATTAAGTAAAATTCATCCAGTCTTTGCAATTATATTATTAATTGCAATTTCTTTAACGATAGGACCACTATTCGCAATACCACGTACGGCAGCAACATCTTTTGAGATGGGTATTACACCAATTTTTGATACAAATAGTTCAATGGCTTTATTTATATTCTCACTTATTTACTTTGTGATTGTTTTTTACTTAAGTTTCAACTCAAGTAAAATGGTCGATAAAGTCGGTGCGATATTAACACCTTTACTATTAATCTCGATTACAGCACTAATTATTAAAGCATTCTTCACATTAGGTGGAGGAGCTACAGTTGAAGGTGATCCTGCAGTATATAGTAGTGCTGGAACAAGCTTTGGTAAAGGTTTCGTTGAAGGTTACTTAACAATGGATGCCATCGCAGCTATTGCTTTCTCACTCATTGTTATTACAGCAATTAAGAGTAAAGGTGTAACGAGAGAAACAGGATTATTCAAACAAACAATTTATGCAGGTGTTATTGCAGCCATTGCACTTGGATTTATTTACATCTCATTAGGTTGGATCGGAAATCACATGAATGTTTCAGCTGAGACACTAAAAGAATTAAACGATAACGGTCAAAATATCGGTACATATCTCTTAACAACAGCCGCGCAATTAGCATTCGGTGAATTTGGTAAATATTTAATCGGTATTATCGTTGCATTAGCTTGTTTAACAACAGCTACAGGTTTAATCGTGTCAGTAAGTGAATTCTTCCATGAAATTATACCTAAAATTTCATACAAATGGTTTGTAACAATCTTTACATTAATTAGTTTTATCCTTTCAAACCAAGGTTTAACTACAGTAATCAAAGGTTCACTACCAGTATTATTAGTGTTATATCCAATCGCAATTACAGCTGTATTATTAATTGTTCTTGCTAAATACGTTGGAACACCACCAATTGCTCAACAATTATCAGTAGCACTTGTAACAATTATTTCATTAATATCAGTTGTAAACCAAATGGGTTGGGCTAAAATTGGATTTATTCAACAATTACCATTATCAACTTACCAAATGGAATGGATACCTTTCGCAATCGTAGGATTCATCATTGGATTTATAATCGGTAAAGTTAAGAATCAAGCACCAATCACATATTCGTAAGTTGTATAAGAATCTTCAAAATTATTTTGAAGATTCTTATTTTTTATGTCATCATATTGATAACAAAATAAAAAGGGGTTGGTATTCATGATATTAAATGCATTCATAAACAAAGATGAAACATGGCTTTTGTGGGCAATTCTAGTAGGTATTGCAGCCATTAGTATCTTTTTAGAACAGAGATATCAATTTGCAGCAAAACTAACAGGCGCTATCATTGCATTAGTTGGTGCGATGATATTATCCAATCTCAATATCATTCCGATTGAATCACCTGTCTATGACCAAGTATGGGAATATGTCATTCCATTAGCAATACCTTTACTTTTATTTAGATCAAACATATTTAAAATTTGGAAAGAAAGTAGAAGACTTTTATTCATATTCCTAATCAGTTCAGTAGGTACTGTAGTAGGTGTTGGAGCAGGATTTTTATTACTTCACCAATTCATACCTGAACTAGATAAAATCGGTGCTATGATGACTGGTAGTTACATAGGTGGTGGTGTAAATTTTGCAGCACTTAGCACGAAATTCCAAACACCAGGCGAATTAGTATCTGCAACTGTTGTAGCCGATAATAGTGTAATGGCATTCTACTTCATTGTACTGATTACGCTACCGAATATGACATTTATTAAAAAATATTTTAAAAGACTTTATAATTCAAACGATGATGCAAACAGTAATCAAGCAGAAGCATATTGGAAACGAAATGAAATAAGTTTAAAAGATATTGCTTATTCAATTTCCATAGCATTTGTATTAGTTGCGATTAGCTTTAAAATTTCAGAAATTGTTAATGAATACATTCCTAAAAACAATCACTTTATGGAAATATTAGTAAGTATCATAGGTGACCAATTTTTATTATTAACGACATTAACACTTATTACAGTGGCTATGTTTAGTAAATTCTTTGAGAATTTAAACGCTTCTGATGAACTCGGTACATTTTTAATATATATTTTCTTTGTCGTAATAGGTGTACCTGCATCTATACCAATCATTATCAAAACAGCACCATTATTATTTATTTTCGTCGCCGTAATTTTGATTTTCAATTTATCTATAACATTATGCTTCGGTAAATTGTTCAAATTCAATATTGAGGAGATGTTACTAGCTAGTAATGCAAATGCCGGAGGACCAACAACAGCAGCTGCATTAGCGATTTCTAAAGGGTGGCAAGGATTAGTGGGACCCATTTTAATCATCGGTACTCTAGGTTATGTAATCGGAAATTACGTCGGAACATTAATGGGGTATTTCTTAAGTCAATTTATGTAAGAGGGTGTAGGGATAAGTAGAGTGATGTAGGAGATGTGAGTTTGTTGGGATTTAACACAGATCTAAAACTATCTCTTGGCTTTATATAGCACTTAAGCCACAACTTAGGCTATCTCTTTGCTTTACTCGGTACTTAAGCCACAACTTAGGCTATCTCTTGGCTTTATTCAGTACTTAAGCCACAACTTAGGCTATCTCTTGGCTTTACTCGGTACTTAAGCCAAGACCTCTACTCCAAAATCATTGTATTGAAATAGCCATTTTCTAATATAGGAAGTATCTATATTGTATTTTTTCGATAAGATATTATATCCTTCGTTTCCACTTTTATATTCTCGAATCAATTTTAATTTGAAATCTAAACTATATTTTTAATTCATAAATAAACACCCCTAAAGTTGAATTTTAGTTCAACTTTAGGGGTGCACTTAATTGTTGGTGGGTCTATTATTTATGATTTAAATGTATTTCTCAATTGCTGCTGTTCGTCTTTGAGTTGTAATAATTTTGTTTTTAAGTCTTGTTCTAAGCTTTGTAATTCTTGTTCTGCTTGCTGACGTTTACGTGTGCCGTCTTCTTGTATGCGTAGTGTTTCTTGAATTGTATCTACTATATTAGTTTGAGTCGTCTTCAATGTTTCGATATCAACGATGCCTCGTTCATTTTCTTCAGCTGTTCTAATCGCATTCTGTTTCAACATTTCAGAGTTCTTCAGCAATAATTCATTAGTTGTATCTGTTACTTTTTTCTGAGCTTCTGAAGCGCCTTGTTGTCTTAAAAGTGTTAACGCGATTGCCATTTGATTTTTCCATAATGGGATACTCGTTAAAATAGAACTTTGAATTTTTTCTGCTAAAGTTTGATTAATATTTTGTATCATTCTGATTTGTGGGGCAGATTGTAATGTGATTTGTCTAGAAAGTTGTAAGTCATAAATTCTTTTTTCTAGTCGATTAATATATTGTTGTAAATCTGCTAGTTCTTGTACATCCATTTGGTTATTTGATGCTTTAACTTTTTGTTCTAATTCTACAAGATTATGTTGTTTCAACTCGTCGCGTTTCTTTTCTGCTGCTGCGATATAAATATTTAATGCATCAAAGTAAGCTTTATTTTCTTCATATAATTGATCTAATAAGCCTACATCTTTCATTAGCATATTTTGTGATTTCTGAAGTTCTACAGATATTCGATCGACTTGTGCACCAACAGATTGATATTTACTAAACATTTCATTTACAGAACGTTCAGCTCTTCTAAAAATGCGTTTCAATCTAGATTGATTTTGTTTTTGTAATTCATCTGGATTTACTTCTTTTAATTTATTCATTAAATTTCTTAATGAATTACCAATAGGTCCTACATCTTTAGATTGTACTTGTGTAAGCATTTGATGTGAGAACTGTGATAATTTATTTTGTGCTTGTTGACCATAGAGTAGAAGACCATCATTATCTAATGGTTTAATTTGCTTAGCAATTTCATCAATTTTACGTTGATCTTCATCTGAGAATGTCTTTTCGTAAGTTGATGTTACATCAGAAGGGGTCTGTTGTTCTGTAATTTCTGAAGTTTGTGGTGTTAATGCTTCTGATGAATCTTTAAATGGGTCATCAATAAGGTCGTCAAATAAGTTCTTATTCGTTTCAGTCATTGTTACGCTCCATTTCATATTCATATTTTTTATGAGTTTTTGTTAAATTTACTTTTTCTTTCGTTGATTCTGGAATGCCTTTTCTATAGCTATTTCTTTGTTTAGCAATATCAGCAAGTTCCATTTCAATATCTAATTGATGATAACTCGATTCATTTAATTCTTTTAAATCTGCAACGAGTGTTCGTTTATTTTCATCAATTGTAAGCTTCGTTTGTTTAAGTTTAGCTTTTTCTTCTTTAGATTTATTCGGCATACGTTGTAAAAGTGTGTAATTATCAATTAAATTCACAGTATTATCTAAGTGAGAGTAGAAGAAGCTTTCGACTTTATAAAATTTCTCAGGTGACTGTTTAACTGTGTTATAAATTGTACGTGCTAATTTAGCTACTTCGTTTAAGTTCTTGAATTCTTTATATGATCTGATTCGCATATAATTTTTATAAAGTCTTTTCAATTTTGGTTGCGCTTCGTTTAATTGTTTTCTAATAAAATGAAATTCTCGTCGTGTTAAACCCATTTCTTTCAAATAACGTCGTGAACTATACCATTGTATTGGTAAAAAGCTAATAACGTAAGTACCTGCAAATACAGCCATATCGATAAGATAATTTAAATCTAATTGAAAAACACTAAATAAAAAAGCAATAAATGATATAGGTACTGCTAATAAAGCACCTAATACATATGATAAATTATATTTCATTGTCATCTTCCTAATTTATAACGTTTTGAAATGCTTAGTTTTTTCGTCTAAAGTGGTATCTTCGATTGTATAATTTTCTACAACTGAAGCTGGCGCTACTCCCTGGATAACACCATTAACAAATTGTGATAATTGTTTTTCTTCGCCACTTGCGTATATTTCTACATAATCGCTGACATTTTCAACGGTACCAACTATTTTATGTTTCTTAGCGAGTTGAGCAGTGAAAAATCGAAACCCAACACCTTGTACGCGTCCAAAAACTTTTATATGTTTTCCGTTCATATTTATCACCTCATATCTTTATTATAAAGGGTTCAGTGTAAAAAAACTAATAATTAGAAACAAATCGACAAGCTATTTTCTTGATTTAATAATCAATAAGATTTAAATTAACTCTAGGGTAATTTTCTAAATAGGGGAGATTTTAAGATGTATAAAATCGTAACAATCCGAACAGATTATGAGGGATGGTGGCTGTTTGACGATTGGAAAGACTATATCATTAAAGAAATTGAATGTCATGACTATGAAGAAATGGTCAATCAATATCATAATCTACTTAATCAATATCAAACGAAGTTTACTAATGAACTTGTAGGTAAACATAACATACATGCTTTCTATAATAATTGTGATCTATCTTACTGTGAAGACTGCGAAGAAGATATGCAAATATTTTATAGTATTCTTATATTAAATGACAATTCAATTTATACACCATTACCAAAATAATAAATTCTGAAAATATCTTAAATGGTATTGCATTTGAATATTCTGTGACGTATAATAAGTAATAGCAATATCGTTATTCCATATTGCAAATAACATTATTAATTAATTGTGTTTTTTGTAATATGCGAATATCGCATATTGAATTTTAGTCTTGGAGGTTTCACAATTATGAAACAAGGTACAGTTAAATGGTTTAACGCAGAAAAAGGATTTGGCTTCATCGAAATCGAAGGAGAAAATGACGTATTCGTACATTTCTCAGCAATTAACCAAGAAGGTTACAAATCTTTAGAAGAAGGTCAAGCAGTAGAATTCGAAGTAGTTGAAGGCGACCGTGGCCCACAAGCTGCAAACGTTGTAAAACTATAATATATATGAATTTGAACGACTAAAAAGAAACCCTAACGATGTTAGGGTTTCTTTTTGCGTTATCATATTGTTATTATTTAATAATAAATTTCATGATTTCAGCTTATTATTTTACGTCATTCATAATCAATTGTTTTAAAGTTTGTCTCTTAATAACTTCTCTTGCTTTTCCATCTTTAACAAATAGAACTGAAGGTTTAAGCATTTGATTATAATTTGAACTCATAGAGTAATGGTAAGCACCTGTAGATAATACAGCTATATAATCACCGATTTTTGTAGATTTAGGAAGTTTCATATCTCTACCAATTAAGTCGCCTGATTCACATAACTTACCAGCAATTGTGACTTCATGTGTATCTTCATCATTTCTATTCACTAACAACGCTTTATATTGTGCATCATAAAGTGCCGTTCTAATATGATCACTCATACCACCATCAATCGATACATACGTATTAACATTAGGAATCTCTTTAATCGTTCCTACTTGATACAACGTAACGCCCGCTTCACCAACAATTGAACGGCCTGGCTCTATAGAGATTTCTGGAATAGCCATGTCATATTTTTGACTATTTTCTTTGATCGCATCTGTAATCAACTTAATACCATCTTCAATAGGGTAACTTTTATCCGCTTCAGTATATTTAATACTAAATCCGCCACCTAAATTTAATATATCAATCTCAATATCATGTTCTTTTAACCATTCAAATACAATTTGGATGGTGTTGATTGTACCATCCGCTTCAAAAATTTGTGATCCAATATGGAAGTGAATACCTTTGAAGTCTATTTTATCTGATTCTTGTAAAGCACTTACACCTTCAAGTGCCGTACCGTGTTTAATAGACAAGCCAAATTTACTATCTTCTTGACCCGTTTGGATAAATTCATGAGTATGTGCTTCAACGCCAGGATTAACTCTTAAAACAGCTTTAATAGGCTTAGAAGCTAATCTATTAATACGTGTGATTTCATCTAAAGAATCAATTACGAAATATTCAACGCCGCTTTCAATAGCATATTCAATTTCTTCATTCGTCTTATTGTTACCGTGAAAATGAATTTTACTTGGATCAAATCCACTTGCTAAAGCTGTATATAATTCACCTTCAGATACGACATCTAGACCCATTTCTTCTTCTTCCATCAACTTAAACAATTGAATACTACTAAAGGCTTTAGAAGCATAAGAGATATTATATGATAATCCACTTTCTTTAAAAGCTTCATGGAATCTTCTACATTGCGTTCTAATTTGTTCCTCATCATATACGATAGTAGGGGTACCAAAACTTGCAGCTATCGTTTGTAATGATACATTGCCTATTGTGAGAACACCTTGGTCATTATATTTAACTGTCATTATCTAATCTCCTTTATTAATGAATGATGGTTTAATGCACTGATTTGCTCAGAATTTGCACCAACACCTTTAAATGTAAATTCATCAATCCTAATATCGTAACCATACATAACGACTTGATCACCACTTTGGATTGTATCATCTACTTCAACGAACATGTGACTCATCATCAACCCTCTAATTGGATAGCGCTTTTGATTAATAAGCGCATCATGTTTCGCTCTTGTCTTAAGTATACCGTCTCCATAGCCAATATCAACTACAGCAATGTTACAATCTTTATCAGCTTTATATTGGAAACTATAACCACAAGTTTCTCCTTTTTTAATAGGGCGAACTTGTATCACATTTGCTGTGACTGTAAAGTTTTGTTCTGTAAGGGAAGTAGGGAGGGTACTATAAGGTCTTGAACCATAAAGTATAATACCGAGACGAGCGTGCGTATGTTGATTTAACAATCCGTCTTCTCGTACATAACTTGCACTATTTTGTGCATGAATAAATTTAAAGGCATAACCTTGGTCTAATATAAATGATAAACAATTAACCCAAGCTTGTCTTTCTGTTTCATATTCATCGCCACCGAATTCATCCGCATATCCGAAATGTGTCCAAATACCTTCCATAATCGCTTGCTCTGCAATAGGTAAGCTTTCATTATGTTTGAGTACTTGCAACATTTCATCTTGGTCTTTCAAACCAGAACGGTGTAAAAGATTTTCAAGTTCTAAATGTAATTTAATGCCCGCTAAATCTTCAATATGTTCATGATAGAATGTTAATGATGGTAACGTCATCGCAATGTTATGTGTCTTTAATGTTTCAAATTCAATAGAAGGGTTCATCAAAAAGATATTCACTTGTTTATCTATTTCACGAATTCTTACCGCTTCATGAAGTGATGTTGTACTGAATGTTTGAATACCTGCTTGAATAAAGGATTTAACTGCGAATTCTAGTCCAAAATGATAAGCATCGTTTTTCACGACAGCCATAACTTTGTTATCTTTAATAACATTTTTAGCATTTTTTATAAAATTTTGTTCATCAATCGTAATACGTGCTACCATTATTTGTCCGCTCCTTGATTTAATAGTGCTGTATAGTAATCAGCGACACTGATTAATACTTCTTCATCGAAATTGAGTCTATTTGTATGTAGACCATAAATATAATCTTTTTCAACATTGCGTGTTCCAAAAAAGACAAAATAACTTGGTGCTAATTGACGATAGAAACTAAAGTCTTCACCAAATAAATAAGGCTTTTCTAGTTCATGTAGTGTTAAGTCTAGGCTCGTTAAAGCTTCTTTAACACCCTCATATAATTGTGCATCATTTGTAGTAGGTGGATACCCTTCAGCAAAATCAACCGTACATGTCACACCAAATAACAATTCAACACTTTCTGCAATTTTTTGCATTTGATTTTTAACAATTTCAAGATCATTCGTATCATATGTACGAATCGTACCTTCTAAGTAACCATTCTCTGGAACGGTATTAATGGCTTCACCAACATTGAACTGTCCAACATGAACAATATTGCGATTTAAACCATTTAAATGAAATTGCTGAATTTGTGTAACTTGAGAAAGGACATGCATCATCGCTTCTGATGCTGCTTTACCATCTTCTTTACTGGCAACATGACTCGAGCTTCCTTTTAAGTAAAATCGATACTCTGTTGCACTAGCTGTAATTTCATCATTTTTAAAGGCTACTGTGCCAACATCTTCAAATGGCATAATATGAACGCCATAAATTTTCTCTATATGATATTTATCAAACACGTTTGATTGGATTAATTGATTTGCACCGGCTTCAGTTTCTTCTGAAGGTTGGAATATAAATACTACATTATGAGGTAATTTACCTTTATCATATAAAGCTTTACAACGTTGCGTAAAAAGCATTAACGCTGTCGTATGACCATCATGACCACATGCATGCATAACTTGATCAACCGTACTTTTATAAGGTACATCGTTTACTTCTTGAATAGGTAAGGCATCGATATCCGCTCGATACGCAATAGTATGACTCGAATTGCCTTCTAAATAACCAATGATACCCGTTTGAATAGGGCGTTCGTAAGGAATATTTAATTGTTTTAAGAAGTCTTCAATGTATGCAGTTGTCTCATATTCTTGCATACTTAACTCTGGATGTTGATGTAAGTATCTTCTTGTATTTTTCACAAATTCTAATTCAGACATTTAACTCAGTCCTTTGTATTATGTATAGAAAGAGGGAGCGGGATAGAAATTTCATTTAAGGAAAATGATATCGCAGTCCCGCCCCGACTAAAATGATATTATTGATTTAAATTACGTAAAGCAGATACAATTTCTTTTTTACCGTCTTGAACATCTGCTGATTGTTTAATAACTTTAGCCGGTGTACCAGCTACTACTGCACCAGCCGGAACATCTTTAGTTACGATAGCACCAGCTGCAACGATTGCACCTTTGCCGACTCTAACACCTTCAAGGATAACAGCATTTGCACCGATTAATACGTCATCTTCAATTACTACAGGTGATGCACTTGGTGGTTCAATAACACCCGCTAATACTGATCCAGCACCAACGTGTACATTTTTACCAGTTGTTGCACGTCCACCTAAAGTAGCATTCATATCTACCATTGTACCTTCACCAACAACAGCACCGATATTGATTGTAGCACCCATCATAACAACCGCACCGTCTTCAATAACTGCATGTTCTCTAATGAAAGCACCTGGTTCGATTCTTGCATTTGTATTCGTTAAGTCTTTTAATGGAATTGCTGAATTGCGACGATCATGTTCAATTTCTAAATCTGTAATAGCTGATTGATTCTCTTCATAAAAGCTCTTCCAATCTTTAGCATCACAGAAAATTGTTTTAGATGTTTCAGAACCAAATACTTTAAATGACTCTGGGAATTCAACATTTTCAAATGCGCCGTTTACATAAACTTTTAAAGGCGTTACTTTCTCTGCCTCACTAATATATTGTATAATTTCTTCTGCCGTAAAATCTTTAACCATGTTAAATTCTCTCCTCATTTAAATTATTGTATGTGTAATATCCGTTTTCTTTATTGACTAGAACATCTGCTACATTAATTGCGCCATTAGCGAAGATATCTTTAGACTGCGCACGATGTGTGATTTCAATCGTTTCGTCATGGCCAGCAAATAATACTTGATGTTCTCCAACAATTGTACCACCACGTTGTGAACTAATGCCAATTTCTGCAGGTTCACGTTTAGTAGTTGATTCATGTCTATCATAAACTGGTACAGATTGTGCTCTTTTTTCTTTAATTGCATCATATAGTTGAACGAGTGTACCACTTGGTGCATCGACTTTCTTATTATGGTGCTTTTCTAACATTTCAATATCAAAGTCTTCTAATAATGGTACTGCATATTGAATAATTTCTTTGAGTATATGCACGCCATAGCTCATATTTGCGCTGAAAAATACAGGCATATTTTGAGATTTTTCTTTTAACTTTTCTATGATTTGTACTTTTTCACCAGTCGTTGCGATAACTAAAGGTAATGTGAAGTCTTCTTCTAATAATGGCAATAATAACTCAGGATTAGAAAAGTCTATCGCCACATCCGCTTCTGGCGCTTCTGAAATAGATTCAAAAGCAGGGTAGGGATATGATTTAGTTGAATCCTTCACGACAACACCAACTATTTCGTTGTCTCTTTCTTCTGCTAATCTTGCGACGCGTTCATTCATTGCGCCATATCCGATTAATAATATCTTCATTGTTTTACACCATCTTTAAACTTAGTAAATGCTTCACTTAAAACTTTTCTTTCTTGTTCTTCCAATGTAACAAGCGGTAATCTTACTTCATAACGACCGAAACCTAATTCAGACGTTAATAACTTAATCGGCACTGGATTAACATCTACACTTAAGTGATTAAGTAATTCTGTAATATCACGATTTAAAGTGTTTGCTTGTTCTAATTGATCATTAACGACATAATCATATAATTGTTGTGTTTCTTGTGGTATAGCATTTGCTACAACTGAAATTAATCCCGCTCCGCCTAATTGATAGTAATCCAACATATTGTCATCATTACCACTATATAATGCAAAGTCACTTGGTAATTGTTGTTTTAAAGTTTTTGCATATTCTAAATCTCCTGTCGCATCTTTTAAAGCCACGATGTATGGATTTTCACTTAGTTTAAGCACCGTTTCAATATCTATCGTCATATTTGTTCTTGATGGGACATTATAAAGTACAACAGGTAATGCAACTTCATCCGCAATTTTTGTGAAATGCGCGATTAATCCACGCTGACTCGTCTTGTTGTAATAAGGTGTGATTAACATAATCGCATCAGCACCTAATTCTTTAGCTTTTATAGAAGCATCGATAGAAGCTTGCGTATTGTTTGTACCTGTACCTGCTATAACTGGAACACGGCCATTGACTTTTTTAATCCCACATTCTAATAACGTATTTCTTTCTTCTGTTGTAAGGGTAGGGTTCTCTGCTGTTGTTCCGTTAATAATAATACTTTTAACACCATTATCTATTAAAAATTCTATATGATTTTCAAAGGCTTCGTAGTCTACATCCTCATTTGTAAATGGTGTTGTAAGGGCAACGCCCACACCGTTAAAAATATGTGACATACTGAACACTCCTCATTATTTTTTATTTAATTCTAATACTTGTTCTAGCACTTGAACGGCATTTAAACTTGCACCTTTTAATAAGTTATCTGAAGTACACCAGATGTGGAATGTATTGTCTAAAGAATCATCTTTACGAATTCTTCCAACGAATACTTCATCTTTACCAGTAGAATGAATCGCTAGTGGATATTCATTATTTTCTACGTTATCTACTAAGACAACACGGTCATCTTCATTAAATAAGTTACGAATATCTTCAACAGCGGCTTCTTTATCTAAAGTTACGTTGATATGCACACTGTGGCTATCTTGAACAGGTACACGCACACAAGTTGCTGTTACATTTAAAGAAGGTTGATCTAAGATTTTTCTAGTTTCATCGATCATTTTTTGTTCTTCTTTTGTATAACCATCTTCTAAGAATACATCTATATGCGGTAACACATTATTATAAATTGGGTGAGGGTAGTTCTTTGGTGCTTCTCCTTTTTCACCATTAGCTAAATCTTCACGACCAGCTAAACCGGATCCTGATACAGCTTGATATGTTGTATAAGCAACACGTTTTAATCCGAATTGATCTAATAAAGGTTTTAAAGGTACAACTGATTGAATTGTTGAACAGTTAGGGTTTGCAATAATTTTACGATTTAATTTAGGTACATTCACTTCCGGAACGATTAAATCAATATCTTCATGCATACGCCATTGACTTGAATTATCGATTACAATTGCACCATGTTGTTCAAATAGTGGGGCGAATTTCTCGCTTGTACCACCTCCAGCACTCATAATAACGTAATCGAAATTGCCATCAGTTTTCTCTTCTGTCAATGCTTCAACCGTATAAGTTTTTCCTTGGAATTCGATTTTTTTGCCTGCTGATCTAGGTGATGAAAATAATACAAGTTCATCAAATGGTACTTTTTTTCTATCTAATACTTCTAATACTTTTTCTCCTACTAAACCTGTTGCGCCTACAACTGCTAATTTTGTCATTTTGTTCACTCCATCATTCATTATATATTAAATGCTTCACTTAAAGTTCGAACGGCAGTTTCTCCTAATTCACGATCAACAACATAAGAAATACTAATCTCAGAAGTTGTTGTTTGATAGAAGTTAATGTCATGACTAATTAAAGTGCGGAATGCTTTTGAAGCTATTCCTGACATATCTCTCATACCTGTTCCTATTACTGAAAGTTTAGCGTAGTTATCTCTCATTTTATAACGTAAATGAGGGTATTCCTCAGTAAGTTGTTCAATGATTTGTTCGATTTGATATACGTCTGAATCTTTAATCGTAAACGAAAGCTGTAATCCTTGTTGATTTTCAATTTGAGATATCATATCAACATTCATTGATTGTTCTTCTAATGAATCAAATAATTTCTGTAACAATGCAAAGTTTTGCATCGGATAAGTTAAAGTAACATGAATCATATGTGTATCAAGTGCGACTCCTGTAACTGCTTTTTTCTCTAATATCTCTGTTTGTGGCATAATCCATGTTCCTTTCACGTTTGATAATGTTCTACCAAGATATAATGGTATGTTATAATTTTTTGCAATTTCGACACTTCTAGATTCTAATACACCAGCACCTAAAGCACTCATTTCCATCATTTCTTCATATGAAACTTCATTGAGTAACTTTGCTTCTTTATAAATTCTAGGATCTGTTCCATATACACCATCAACATCTGTATATATTTCACAAGATGTATCTATACTTGCTGCAATGGCTACTGCAGTTGTATCAGAACCGCCGCGTCCTAAAGTCGTAATTTCTAGATGATCATTCACACCTTGAAATCCTGCAACGACAAGAATGTCATTTGTTTCAAAAGCTTCTTCAAAACGTAGTGCATCAATTTCTGCAATTTTACTTTTCAAATGATGACCAATCGTTTTAATTCCTGCTTGATATCCTGTCATTGCTTTCGTTTGAACACCAATATCATTCAATACCATTGATAAGTATGAAATGGTTTGTTGTTCTCCCGTCGTTAAAAGCATCGCTAAATGCTCATCTTTAGGTTGCGAAGTAAGTGAACTAATATTTTCAAGTAAAGAATCTGTCGTCTTACCCATAGCACTTACAACCACTACTAATTGTTCTCCATTATCAACACGTGATTTCAACATATGTGCGATATTTTTAATTTTGTCAAAATCACCAACGGACGTACCGCCAAATTTTAAAACACTCTGACTCAAAATAATTCCTCCTATAAATCGGAGACGAACGCTGTAATATAAATAAAAAAACAAGTTCGGCATTCGAACTTGTTTTAATTTATATATACAAGTGATGCACTCCATTATTCTTAAGATAATGACAGACAACTAGCTCTTAACCTAAATGTCCAACACCATATTTCTGCAAAAATACAATGTTTCGGCATCGCACCCTTTCACTCCTTTAAGATTGCAGTCCAGTAGGGGAGTTACTAATGATTGATGCGCCTCATCAAAAACATATTCAATTGGTATGCATTCATTATACATACAAAGAATATTGATGTAAAGAGAGAAAACTGATAATTTCAAAAAGTTCTTACTATTTAGACGATAAGCCCTACAAATCAATATTCATTCATATTCATTTTAGAAGATAATGAGGCTGTGTATGTATTTTTTAAGATTGGAGGATGTTGATAAGAAAAGTAGGATTGTATTTATCTTGTTTGATCAGTCTTGATAAATAGGAGGACTGAACATTGCAAGTCAGCTCTCACTTGCAACATTGAACACTCGAACATTGCAAGTCGGCCCTCACTTGCAACATTGAACACTCGAACATTGCAAGTCGGCCCTCACTTGCAACATTGAACACTCGAACATTGCTAGTCGGCCCTCACTAGCAACATTGAACACTCGAACATTGCTAGTCGACGCTCACTTGCAACATTGAACGCCAAAAACACCCCACATTACCTCATTTCCCCATATAAAAAAGCTAGGACTTATAAAAATGTCCTAGCTTCTCTATATGAAAATTAGTTATAAACACCTTGATCTCTCAAGTATTCTTCATAACTGATTTCTTTAGAAATTGCGCCGTCTTCTTTGATTTCAATTACGCGGTTGGCGATTGTATTGATAAATTCAAAGTCATATGAAGTAAAGATTAATGATCCTTTGAAATTCTTCAAGCCATCATTGACTGCAGTGATACTTTCTAAGTCTAAGTGGTTTGTTGGTTCATCTAGTAATAATACGTTAGAGTTTGATAACATCATTTTACTTAACATACATCTTACTTTTTCTCCACCTGAAAGGACACTTGCTTTTTTCTTAACTTCTTCACCACTAAATAACATACGTCCAAGGAATCCTCTTAAGAATGTTTCTGTTTGTTCTTCTGGTGGTGCATACTGTCTTAACCAGTCAACTAAGTTCATTTCAATACCTTCGAAATAATCTGAGTTATCTTTTGGTAAGTATGATTGTGTTGTTGTAACGCCCCATTTAACTGTTCCTTCATCTGGTTCAAGTTCACCAGCTAAAATACGAAGTAGGGTTGTTTTAGCAATCTCACTTTCTCCAATTAATACAGCTTTATCATTTGGATTCATTGTAAATGAAACGTTATTTAATACTTTTTGACCGTCAATTGTTTTTGAAACACCTTGAACTTGTAATAAGTCGTTACCGATTTCTCGTTCAATTGTGAAATTAACGAATGGATAACGTCTTGATGATGGTTGAATGTCATCGAGTTCAATTTTTTCAAGCATTTTCTTACGGCTTGTTGCTTGTTTAGATTTAGAAGCGTTCGCACTAAATCTAGCAATAAAGTCTTGTAATTCTTTAATGCGTTCTTCTTTTTTCTTGTTTTGGTCTTGAGCCATTTGAGAAGCAAGTTGACTTGATTGATACCAGAAGTCATAGTTTCCGACAAATAGTTTAATTTTGCCGTAATCTAAGTCAGCTATATGTGTACAGACATTGTTTAAGAAATGTCTATCATGTGATACGACGATAACTGTATTCTCAAAGTTAATTAAGAAATCTTCTAACCAAGCAATCGCTTTAATATCTAAACCGTTTGTAGGCTCATCGAGTAATAGAACATCTGGCTCACCAAATAAACTTTGAGCAAGAAGTACTTTTACTTTTTGGTTGTTTTCTAATTCAGACATCATTTTGTCATGTAATTCGTCTTTAATACCTAAACCTGAAAGTAATACAGATGCATCCGCTTCTGCATTCCATCCGTTCATTTCAGCAAACTCACCTTCAAGTTCTGCTGCACGCATACCATCTTCATCTGAGAAATCTGGTTTCATATAAATTTCATTTTTCTCAGTCATAACTTGCCATAATTTTTCATGACCTTTTAATACAACATCAATCACTTTTTCATCTTCATGCGCAAAGTGATCCTGTTTTAATACTGCTAAACGTTCATCTTTACCAAGTGAAACATGACCTGATTGAGAATCTAATTCGCCTGATAATACTTTTAAGAACGTTGATTTCCCAGCTCCATTAGCACCGATAAGTCCGTAACAGTTACCTGGTGTGAACTTAATATTTACATCTTCAAAAAGCTTACGATCACCGAAACGTAAACTTACATTCGTAACTTGTAACATTAAATGACTCCTTTTCATTAATACTTCTACCGATGAATTATATCATAAATGAAACAAAAATGGGCAAGAGTTTGAACAGTCGTTACACGAAGCAAAATGCATGTTATAATGAATAAACGAAAAACATATGAATGGAGAATGACATGGCACACGAAAAAGATACGCTTGTAGGTCGCATAGACTTTCTAAAAGTGGATAGATTGGAAGGTTCAACTTATCATTTACTTGGACCAAATAGCGAACCTATTAAAATGAATGCTTCAGAAGTCGAAGATGACGATCAATTAGAAATCGGTGAAGATTATAGTTTCTTTGTATATCCAAGCCGATCTGGAGAATTATTTGCAACACAAAACATGCCAACTATTACAAAAGACCGTTATGATTGGGTAAAAGTATTGAGAGTAGACCGTGATGGTGCTGCAGTAGATGTAGGATTACCTAGAGAAGTACTCATTCCATGGGAAGATCTACCTAAAGTTAAAGAACTATGGCCACAAAACGGTGACATGATATTCTGTACACTTAGAATAGATAGTAATAGTCAAATGTTTGCGAGATTAGCAACTGAAACAATCGTTGATACGATGTACAAAACAGCTGAAGAATCTATACTACATCAACATGTAACAGCAAGACCATATCGTTTATTAAGAGTAGGTACTTTCCTCCTATCTGAAGATGGTTATAAAATCTTTGTACACGAATCAGAACGTAAACATGAACCAAGACTAGGTGAAGAAATGGACGTTAGAATCATCGGCGTAAAAGAAAACGGTGAATTAAATGGTTCATTCTTACCATTGGCACATGAAAGACTTGATGAAGATGGCCAAGTGATATTTGATTTACTTGTAGAATATGACGGAGAATTACCATTTTGGGATAAATCAAACCCAGAAGCGATTAAAGAAGTCTTTAATATGAGTAAAGCAAGTTTCAAACGTGCTATCGGTAGATTATACAAGCAAAAACTGATCACAATCGAGACTGGTAAAATTACCATTACCAAAAAAGGTTGGGCTCAAGTTAAAAAAGAGGACTAATCATATAACCAAACCGACTCTTCAAAATGAAGTAGGTTTGGTTTTTTAATGCATTTATATTCCATTTAATTACAATATTGACATAATTTAAAAAGCGTTGTAAATTATAAATGTAACAATATCGAACATTAATAAACAATTAAATATTTGGATCGTGACTATTCAATTAGGCGAAAACCACAATTCTTGAGGTGCATCAATCACCTCTAAGTCTTGTGGTATTTTTTATTTCAAATGATTGGAGGTATTGCTGCCTATGATAATCAAACAAGTCCTTAACAATAATGTTGCTATTGCCATTACTGAAAATGGTGAAGAAGTTATCGCGATGGGAAAAGGAATTGTGTTCTCAAAAAAGAAAGGTGATTTCTTATCTCATCAAACACCCGAGAAAATATTTAGACTCGATAATCAAGAAGTGAGATTTCATTTACAGTCTTTAGTTAATGATGTCCCCGTATCTATTATTACGACATGTTGTGAAATCATAAATGATGTTCAACTTAAATTTGATTTTACGTTTCAAGATTATATTTATGTCACGTTAACACACCATTTGCATCACGCTGTTAATATTCATCAAAACAATCAAAAAATACAGACATTTTCTATTGATGTTAAAAGCATTCATCCTCGTGCATTTGAATCTAGTTTATACGCATTGACGATTATTAAACGAAATTTAAATATTTCTTTCCCAGCATATGAAGCAAATAATCTAGCATTACATTTTATCAATGCTGAGCAACCTGAAGGTATCGAAAATCAAACTGCTTATAAGAATAAAAATATTCAACTGAACGATTTAATCAATTGCTTAAATCAAATAGGTATTACTCGGAATAAGTCCAATGAATATTATTATGATAGATTCATCCAGCACTTAAAGTATTTAACAGAACACATTCTTGATTATTCTGAAGACTTATCTCAACAAGTTGATATATCATTCCAACAGCATTTAAAAACACACTATCCAAATTCTTATTTGTACGCAAAAGACTTATATCATGCCATATCAAGAAAGTTCAATATTGTTATTAATCAACATCACTTGTTCTATTTTCAGTTGCATATAGAACGCATATTATCATCACAAAAAGGAGGCACAACAAGAGATGAGTAGAGAAGAAAATATGATGGTAGGTTTCACCATTGTTGCGATAGCTGGGGATGCAAGAAGAGAAGTTATGGCGGCTATGGAAAAAGCTAAAAATGGACTATTCGAAGAAGCACGTAGTCATATTGAAAGTGCAAATACATATATAACGGAAGCACATAAAGAACAAACCCAATGTTTAGCTCAAGAAGCAAGTGGTGAATCATCTGAGTTAAGTTTTATTATGGTACACGGTCAAGATCACTTAATGACAACGATGGCACTACGTGATTCTGTAAATTACATCATTGATATTTATGAACAACTTCAAACTTTAAAACAAAATGGGTGATACTTGTGAATAAGATAATTAAATTTATTGAAAAGATGAAACCATTTTTTGAGAAAGTGGCTTCTAATCCATACTTAACGGCAATTAGAGATGGCTTCGTTGCATTAATGCCAGTTATTTTATTTTCATCATTATTTATTTTAGTTGCTTACGTACCGAACGTTTGGGGATTCCATTGGCCAAAAAATATCGAAACAACCATTATGAAAGTGTATCAATTCACGATGGGTATGTTAGCACTTTATATGGCAGGAACCGTTACGAAATCATTAACTGACAATAAAAACTTAAAATTACCTAAAACGAACCAAATCAATGTCATTTCAACATTCGTAGCTGCTGAATCTTCATTACTAATTGTAGCGATGAACCCCGTTAAAGACGGTATAAGTATTGACATGCTTGGTACCAAAGGACTTATCGCGTCATTTATTGTAGCATTTATAATACCAAATATTTACAAATTCTTTATTGGTAGAAATATCACAATCAAGATGCCTCCTCAAGTACCCGGTAATATCGCACAAGCGTTTAAAGATATGATCCCGTTTGCCGCTTCTGTCGGTTTATTCTGAATTATTGATATCGCGATCCGTCAAATTGCGAATGGTAACTTAGCAGAATTGGCGACAATTATACTGTCACCATTATTTACTGCTGCGAATGGTTACTTAGGATTTGCGATTATCTTCGGATTTATTGCTTTCTTCTGGTTTATTGGTGTACATGGACCATCTGTAGTAGGTCCAGCTGTTATTGCAATTATGTATAACAACCAAGTTGAAAACTTAAGATTATTTAGAGAAGGTCAACATGCACATATTGCATTAACACAAAGTACGCAAGACTTTGTAGCACTTATTGGAGGTACAGGTGCCACATTCTTAGTTCCATATATATTCATATTCTTGTGTAAGTCTAAAGAACTTAAAGCTGTTGGTAAAGCGTCATTTATTCCTACAACATTTGCTGTAAATGAACCTTTACTATTTGGTGCACCAATAATTTTAAACCCAGTATTCATGATACCTTTTATTGTTACACCAATTCTAAACTCATGGGTATTGAAATTCTTTGTAGAGAATTTAGGTATGAATGGTTTCATGCATTTCTTACCATGGCCGACACCAGGACCTATAGGTATTTACATGGCATCTAACTTCGCGCCATTATCATTATTATTAATTGCCGTTATTATGATACTCGACTTTGTGATTTGGATGCCATTTATTAAAGCGTACGATCGCATAAAAGTGAGTGAAGAACGCGGTACGATTGAATGTCAAAATATTGTACAGCCTCAATCAAATGCAGAGTCAAACGAAAATAGTCAGTTAGAAACAACTGATACTATAGTTCAATATGACATTAAAGATCACGTCAATGTATTAGTCGTATGTGCTGGTGGTGGTACAAGTGGTATACTCGCTAATTCGTTAAATAAAGCTGCTAAAGAACAAAACATTCATTTAAATGCTACTGCGAGGGCATATGGTCAAGATATGGATTTAATTAAAGATATGAACATTGTTATATTAGCCCCTCAAATGAATTCAATGAAAAATGAAATGAAGAAATATACTGACCAACATAATGCTCTTCTTATGACAACAACAGGTAAAGAATATATTGTTCTTACAAGGGATGGAGAAGCAGCAATAGAGAAGATATACAAACTACTATCAGAAGAAAAATAAAACAAAGGAGTATAAGCATGTTAGAATTACCAAAAACTTTTGTACTAGGCGCTGCAACAGCAGCATACCAAGTCGAAGGGTCAAGCAAAGTAGATGGAAAGGGACGTGTGCTTTGGGATGAATTTTTAGAGAGACAAGGACGATTTAGCCCAGATCCAGCAAGTGATTTTTATAATCGATATGAAGAAGATATTAAATTAGCTTCAGAACATGGTATTAAAGCGTTAAGAATTTCTATTGCTTGGTCTCGCATATTTCCAAAAGGGTATGGGGATGTTAATCAAAAAGGGGTAGAATATTATAAAAATGTATTTGCGACGTGTCGTAAATATAATATCGAACCATATGTGACTTTACATCATTTTGATACGCCTGAAGAACTATTCAAAAAAGGGGATTGGTTATGTAAGGAAAACATCACGCATTTTGTGAACTATGCAGCATTTTGCTTTGAGACATTTAAAGAGGATGTTCAATATTGGATGACAATTAATGAACCTATCGCATATACTTTAGGTCAATATGTAATAGGCGCGTTTCCACCTGGTGAACAATATCAAGTCGTCAAGTGTCTCCAAGCTCAACATAATCTTATTGTTGCGCATAGTAAAGTAGTTAAACTATATAAAGAGAAAGGTTATAACGGAGAAATCGGTATTATACATGCTTTAACTCAAATATATCCAATTAATCAACAACCTGAAAATGTAAAAGCTGCTAAAATACAGGATACATTTATAAATGGACTTTTATTAGATGGTACATTTTTAGGAGAATATTCTAGTGAGAAAATGGAGGTCATTCATCATCTACTCAATATATATGATGGTTCATTAGATCTGACGGAAGAGGAAATGACAATCATTAAAGAAGCTAGTCAATTACAAGATTTCTTAGGTATCAATTATTATCAAAGTAATTGGGTTAAATCAAATGAAGCGGATAGCTTAATACATCATAATGGTACTGGGGATAAAGGTAGTTCGATTTTTAGACTTAAACAAATAGCTGAAATTGTTAAAAACCATGACGTTCCAACGACTGACTGGGATTGGTATATATATCCTAAAGGTTTATATGATATGATTATGCGCATTAAAGAAGACTATCCAAATTATAAAAAGCTTCTGATCACTGAGAATGGACTAGGGTATAAAGATCAATTTATAGATGAACAAACCATCATCGATGATCAACCACGTATAGACTATATAGCTGCTCATATAGAAAGCATTAGTGATGCGATTAAAGATGGTGTAAATGTAGCAGGTTATTTTGTTTGGTCATTGCAAGATATGTTTAGTTGGTCTAATGGTTATAATAAGTGATATGGATTATTCTATATAGACTTTGAAACACAGAAAAGATATATCAAGAAAAGTGCATTATGGTATAAAGCACTATCTGAGTCAATAGAGAAAGAAACAGAATAAAAAATTATATTAAACCCCGCTTCTAGATTAAATAGAAGCGGGGTTTTTAATTAACTTATAGCTGTTGCATATTGTTCAATCATTTTATTTAAATTTTGTATATTGGTTATACCTTCATTATTTAACCAAGCTTTGCATCCTTGTTCACCATCTTTAACATATACTCGAGTAGCGCCTGCCCATGTTGCTCTTCCACATAACACACCGTTAAATTTAGATTCTGATTCATAAGCAAATTTTAACGTTTCTTGGAATAAAGTAGGTGATACGCCTGCACTTAAAAAGATAAATGGTAAATGTGTTGCGTCTGATTGTTCTTTAAAATACTGTTGAGCTTGTGCTTTAGTATATACTGGATAATCTCCAAATCCTTCTACAAAATTCATATTAATTGGCACTTCCACTTTTAATACATCTACTTTAAAACGGTCTTCTGAGAATAATTTCATTGCATCAATAACTTTATGAGGTTTAACTTTTGCGTATGCTTCGCTTAAATTATCATCATTTGTTGCGTCATATGACACGATTTCTAAGAAAAATGGAATATCCAATGCGACACACTCAGCACCGACTCTTTCTACAAAGGCTTCTTTTTGTGCGTTGATTTCTTGTGATTCATCAATATCAAAATAAACGAGTAATTTAATGGCATCTGCACCTTGTTCTTTCAGTGCATGTGCAGACCATGTATTTAATAAATCAGGTAATCGACCAGGTGTCGCTTTATCATAGCCAGTCTTTTCATAAGCTAAGATTAAACCGCAATTAGGATGTCTTTCTTTTGAAGCGGGTAATCCATACTCAGGATCTAATAATATACTTGAAGAATATGCCGTTAATGTCTTAGATATTTGTACTTTAAAATCTTCTATCATTTCTGATTCTACATTTTCACCAAGCATTTTCTTTAATGCACCGCGTTGATCAATGGCAAGTGCAGCAATTTGGCCTAAATCGTTTGTGAGTTTTGATAAATTTTTAACCATTTAAAAACACTCCAATTGTTCAATTTTTATTTTTGCTAAATAATACTCAAAATTCTCTTTCGTTAAGAATCCAGTTTTCTGTTCTAAAGCATTAGCAATTCCAGCAGCCATTGCTGATTTAACAGCATAGTGAACATCTTGTTTATGTATGAGTCCATAACTAAATCCTGCTATAGAACTATCACCAGAACCAACTGCATTAACAGCTTTAATTTTAGGAATATTTACTTTATAAATTTGATGCTGATATTTATATAGTGCACCATTAGAACCAAGTGAAATCATGACACATGAAATTTGGCTTAAAAGAGGGGATTTCAATGCGTTTATAATCTCTTGATGATTATCTTGATCTTTCACATTAAAAAGCTGAGCCAATTCTTCGATATTAGGTTTAATTAAATAAGGTAAGCTTTGACCTTCATGATTTAATAAATCTTTTAAAGTATGACCATTAACGTCCAACAATACTTTCTTACCATGACTAACAGCGATATCGATAAGCGTCTGGTAAGCTTCAACGTTCATGCCTGGTAAAGCACTACCTGATATCGCAATCATGTCATGCGCTTGAATGAGTTCAGTCACATGTTGAATCAATAACTGAATATCTTCTTGCGTAATTGAATCTCCCGGTTCTAGTAATTCTGTTTGATGCGCTCCATTTAAAATCGCTATACATTGTCTCGATTCAATATTTGTTTCATAAAAATCATGTTTAATATGATCTTGATCTAAATCACGTTTAATAAATTCACCAGTAGTACCGCCGATAATGCCAGTTGCTAAATGATCAATGCCTAAAATGTTTGCCACTCTCGTAACATTCAATCCTTTGCCACCAGCCGTTTTAATAACAGTTTTAACGCGATTCGTACGGTTCAATTCAAAATGGTCTATCTGATAGGCGATATCCACTGAAGTATTTAATGTAATTGTTAATAATTTCAATGTTTCACCTCATCCACATATTCTCCTTTATTCCATTTATCAATATATTTGTTAAACTGATTCGCATCATATTGAACTTGGTCGTTTGTTAATAATTGATTCATACGTTCTATTAATTGATCTGATTCCGTTGTTTGGATATACTCTGCATTTATAAAGGTCTCAACGATATCTTTGATTAAATCAATGCCTGAAATCGTTCCACCGACACCGATAATATTGCAATTATATTTTTCTTTCGCTAAACGAGCGCTTGTAATGTCACGTACGAGCGCAACTCTCGCATTAGGTACTTTATTTGCTGAAACACTAATACCTACACCTGTACCACAAAGTACAACACCTAAGTCAGCTTTTCCTTCTGTCACAGCTTTTGCGACATTTACACCATAAATAGGGTAGTGTGTTCTTTGATGATCATAAGTTCCAACATCTATCACTTCATGACCAATACTTTTAATAAAATCTGATACTTTGATTTTTTCATCCGTAACGATATGATCGCATCCAATAGCTATCTTCATTTAACTTCCTCCTTAACACAAACTATTTAACATATCTATTCTGATTTGATGGCGGCCAGCATCATAAGATGATTCACCAAATGCTTTAGCACAATTAACCGCTAGAGTAGGGCCAACAATATCAGAAGCAAGGATCATAATTTTTGTATTGTTGTGACGTGCTGTCATACAAGCAGAACGATCATCTGAAACTGAAGCAGCAATTACATTTTTATGTTTGTTCGCGATAATGAAAGGTGCAATACCATAATCATCGATGATTAAAGCCTTAGCATCTTCATTATTTTTAATTGCTTCTATAGTATTTACAGTTACAGCAAACACATCGTCTTCAAGTGTTTCATCATACAAATCAATCCATTCAATGTTAGAATGAGATAGTTCCTGAATAATCTTGTCTTTTAAAGGGCTGGATTTACGAATACAATTAATAAAAACTTTCATATACATCCTCCTGTGTTTGTAATTGTTCGTTTTTGTTAATTATAATATAAAATCAAACATACTTTCTGTCAACAAAAAAAGCAATATAAAATAGCGTTATGCTATTCTATATTGCTTTTCTTTTTAATATTCATTTTATAACTACTTAATCTTGTTTGGATATGTGTTTAATATTTTTTCACTTACATCATCATCTGATATAACAGCATCGACATCGTTAATATTATAGAAGTTATATAATGCTTGAACACCAAATTTTGTGCTGTCTGCTGTGATATATTTAAGCTTTGCATTTTCTAAAATGATATGAATGCCTTTGCCTTCTTCTTCATTAGCAGTTGTTAATTTCTGACCATATATACCGTTAACACCGACAAATGCTTTTGCTACATGAAAGTCTTCCATCATTTTGTTCGCAAAGTGTCCGATAAATGTACCCGTTTTGGATCTAAATCGACCACCTACGAGTAATACATCAATGTTTGATAAATCTTTATATTGTAAGAATATATCAAGCGAATTCGTAAATATGCTTAAGTTCTTGTCTTTTATAAAATCAAATATAAGTTCATTTGTAGAACCTGAACCGATAAAAATAATATCTTCATTATGAATGAGTTCGCCACACTTTTGAGCGATTTTCATTTTATTAGAAACATTGATGGTTTGCTTTTCTTTATGTGACTTTTCATTATATAAGTTATCTTCAATTAATTTAGCGCCACCATGAATTCTATTTAACAAACCATTGTTTTCTAGTTCTTGTAAATCTCTTCTTATTGTCATTTCAGCAACGTTCATCTTCTCTGAAAGGGAAGATACTTTCACAGACATATTATTTTTAAGTTCATCCATTATAAAACGGTGCCTATCAACTTTTAATTTCACTTGTGATCCTCCTATATATTAACTTTTTAATAAGTTCGAATTTGTTTGATTATATTGTAACACAAATAATATTAAAATTAGAATAATATATAATACGGTTATTTAATAAGGAATGTTTATATTAGACATGAATAGCTTATGACATAAAAATGTAGAGACTGACACCATAAGATGTCCTAGTCTCTACATTAATCTTAGATAAGATATTATTCAATTTCGTTTGTGAGTGATTCTAGCTCATCAATTAAGCGACCGATATACGCGATTGTTTCTTTAAGTGGTTTATCTGTTGTAATATCGATACTTGCCATTTGAGCAAGTTCAACAGGAGATATAGAGCCACCAGCTTTTAAAACGTTTAACCAATCTTCAACAGCAGGTTGTCCTTCTTTTTCAATTCTTTGACTCATAGCAGTTCCTATCGTTAAACCTGCAGAATACGTATAAGGATATAAGCCCATATAATAATGTGGTTGGCGCATCCATGTTAATTCTGCACCTTCTGTTATTTCTACTTCGTCTCCCCAGAAATCAGAAATAACTTGTTTCTTAATACTATTTAAAAGTGGGGCAGTGAGTGCCTCACCTTTATCAACGTGTCTATAAACTTCTCTTTGATATTTAGCTTCTAACAAATGTGTAACCATATTATGATAGTACGTTCTTGAAATAATTGAGCTAATAACCCAACGTTTAAATTTCGGATCATCTGATTTCTTCAATAAACTATTAGCCATTAACATTTCATTCATTGTTGATGGTGCTTTTACAAAATACATAGAACAATCAGCTTGATATACATTTTGATGTGCATTTGCTAAATTAAAGTGTCCTGCATGACCAAGTTCATGTGCTAATACAAATACTTCAGTCATCTTACTTGTCCATGAAATAAATATGAATGGGTTAACACCGTATGGGCTTGCGCAATAAGCACCTGTTTGTTTCCCTTTGTTTTGAGGGAAGTCAATCCAACGTTTATCATAACTATCATTAACCATTTGCATATAATCTTCACCAAGCACACTCAATGCTTCTTTAATATATTCTTTAGAACCTTCAATTGATACATCTGGTTCATAAGTAGGGTCTAACGATATACGTAAATCTTCAAATTTCAATTTATCTAGGTTATTTGTACGTTTAAGTAATTGCGCATATCTTCTCATATGTGGTGCTAATTCTTCTGAAATAACATCAATTTGACGATCGTACATTTCTCTCGTTACATCTTGTGATTCTAATAAGAAATCAATAACAGAATCATAACCACGTAATTCAGATTCAATTTTTTCTTTTTGAACATGAGCGTTGTACGTTGCTGCAGTCGTATTTTCATAACGGCGTAGCGACTCACTAAATTTCTTGAATGCATTACGTCTAACTTCTGTATTAGACTCAACTTCGTAATCACCTTCAAATGATACATAATCTAAAGGTATTTCTTCTCCATTCGCTTCAAAAGTACCAAACTCAATATCTAACATCTTCGTAATACCATATAATTCATATGGCGCACCAAAAGTAGGTGAGAAGGTTGCTAACGCTTTTTCTACTTCAGGATGTAATGTATGTTCTTTTTGACGTTTTAACAACGTTAAATATTTAGGATACTCAGACTGCTTAATTAAAGCATTGAATGCTTCATCATCTAATTGCAAAATTTCTGACTCTACAAATGATAATAAACCAGCTACTTTTCCATATGTAGTAGAAAATTGTGCAGCTACTTTTTGACTTTGTTCATCTGTCGTATCAGTCGAATAAAGTAATTCTGCATATGTACTTAAGTGAATAATACTTACGATAAGATCAGCTTGTTCACGTAAAGCAGATTCAATCGTTGATATTTCATTTAACTGATTCACATATTTGCTATTAAATGCTGTAACGTTCTCAACTAATTCATTTAATGCACTAAAAAATGCATCATTGTCTTGATACAAACTTGAAAGATCCCATGTTTCTTGAACAGGAACTTCACTTCTTAATAATTGTCCCATCAAATCACCCTTTTTTAAAATTTACTTATTTATGTACTTATGTACATATTATACATGTAAACATCTTCTACGTCATATGATACAACGTACCATTCGAACAATTCATCTTGCTCATCATGGTCATAATTGTGCGCTTATGTCCGTAAAATTTAAACAAAATTGCAAATGTACAATTAAATTTATATGAATAAATCAAATTTCTATCTATAATGTAATTAAACATAAATAAAAGGGGTATAGACCAGTACAACTAGATAAAGGAGGCGTGCATCTTGAACATTTTTGATTTTCCAAACTACTTATGGATTTCATTTGTCGTCGTTATTGTTTTTTCTGTATTATCATCATTAATACTAAAAAAACACGTCATCAGTGCAATTTTGACATTTGTCGTATTAGGTATGATCGCATTTATATTACCTAATTTTTATGATATTACATACGAACCATTATTAGGCTATGCCGCATTTATGGCAATCGTAAGTTTATTTGTATGCTTATTAACATGGTACTTAATGAGAAAGAATCAAAAAAGATTAGCTGAAAAACATAGTCAAGATGAAACAATAGAAGATGGACGTCAATTTAATGAATTAAAAAGACGTAATAAATAGGGAGCGGGACAGAAATCTAATTTAGATAAAAAGATTTCGTAGTCCCGCCCCGGCAAGGATGACTAGAATTGAAAAAAGCTTGGTACAAGCGCATTTTCAATTCAGACACCTATTGCCAAGATACTAGAAGAGTCTGAGACATTACATTATGTCCCAGACTTTTTTGATTGATTGGTCGGGCGTTGTCAACACTTCTGGCTAAACTTGTTTATAACAGGGCTCTTGTGAACACTTCTCGCCAATCTTGTTCGTAACGGGGGCGTTATTTACAAAACTCGGCTGAACTGTTACTAAGGATACCCATAGTTACAAAAGTCGGTCGAAGTGTTACTATGGACCGCTATAATTACAAAACTCAGCTGAAGTGTTACTAAGGATAGCCATAGTTACAAAACTTGGACGAACTGTTACTAACACACTCGTTATTTGCACTTCTTATCAAAACTGCTAATAACAACTGAGATATTTCTATATATCCCAGTCGCTTTTTCTTTCTTTATTTAAAATATACAGGTGTCGTGATTGCATAGAGTGCTTCGTTAATAATATTTTGTTGGTCTGCGCTTAAATCTGAGTTCTTTAATGTTCCTTCTCGTTCATACCCACATCTTTCAATGGTGTTAATGCTTCTTATATTTTTAACATCTATGTATGCTTCTATTCTTACAAATCCATGGTTTTCTATAACATGTTGTGTAATATATTGAATAGCTTCTGTTATATAACCTTTGCCTAGACCTGAATTGACTGCCCAATAGCCAATTTCACATGATGGTAATCTTAAATCGATATCTTGAAGGACAACTGATCCTACAAATTGCATCGTATCTTTTTCAAAGATAAAATATCTAAAATATTCTTTGTTATACTGTGGGTCAGTTGATTTATTAAGAAAATCAGTCACTTTATATTCATCGAATTGATAATTGAAGAATGCTACCCAATCTTTCAATGTATTAACTGAGTTAAGCATTTCGTCCTTTATTGTCTCTTTATATGAAAAAACTTGTTCTCCAGCTAGTAGTATTAAACGAGATGTTTCTAATTTTGATTCAAGTTGTATCTCTTTATTCATTATAAAACTCCTGACTTACGTGATATTCTATATGTATTATAACATGTACGAAATTGACTTTATTTATTTTTTTGATTATATTGTTGACTCTAACGTAACGTAAGACTTTATAGTAGGGTTATGAGGAGGTTAAGTAAATGGAAATGACTGTTAAAGAAATTGCTCAATTAGTCGGTATAAGTGTGCGCACGCTTCACCATTATGATGAAATTAATTTACTAAATCCGTCTAATGTATCATCATCTGGTTATCGATTGTATTCAGACGAGAATGTAGACAGATTACAGCAAATTTTATTTTTTAAAGAGCTTGATTTTCCTCTCAAAAAGATAAAAGAAATTCTTGATGATCCTTCGTTTGATAAAGAAGAAGCATTAAATATGCATAAAAAGATGCTCATCAATAAAAGAACAAGAATTGATCAAATGATTCAAACGATAGATCAAACGACTAAACATATGAAAGGAGAAATTAACATGACGAATGAAGATAAATTTATAGGATTTGAGTTTAATCAGAATGAATATGAAGCTGAGGCACGTGAAAAGTGGGGGAATAAAACTGTAGATAAAGCGAACAATCGTATTAATAGTTGGTCTAAAGAAGAAAAAGCTTCAAAAGAAGAAGAAATGAATGATATTTTTAGAGCATTTGCAGCAAACAGAAATGAATCTCCAGACTCAGAAATTGCTCAATCAATTGTACAAAGATGGTACACATATTTAAATTCTAATATTGATTGCGAGTATAGTTTAGAAGTATTTGGTAGTATCGGTGATATGTATGTAAGTGATGAAAGATTTACTAAAAATATCAATAAATTTGGTGACGGTACCGCACAATTTGCTAGTAAAGCAATTGCAAGTTATGTCAAAATGAATCAATAGCATGAACTACTATAAATCGAATTTATTTCGATTTATAGTAGTTTTTATTTATAATGATGTATGATATGCTTTCCTAAAATCTATTTGGAGTGATTTAATGATTTATGTATTAAGACATTGCAAAGCTACTGGACAAGACTTTGATGCAGCTTTAACGATAGATGGCATTAAGTCAGCACAACAATTAGTAACTGTACTAGCTAAACTCAATATTGACCATATATATGTCAGTAAAATGAATCGTACATATGAATCAATCAAACCATATTTAACGAAATACCAAACACCATTAACTTATGATAGCCGTTTAAATGAGCGCATATTAAGTGACTTACCAATAGATAATTGGCTAACTGAGCTTAAAATGACTTTCAGTGACTTTAATTATCGGATACATAATGGCGAAACAAGTTTAGAAGCTCAACAGCGAATTTTAGAAGTATTTAAGTCGATACCAGTAAATGAACATGCATTAATCGTTACACATGGAAACATCATGTCATTATTACTAAATCATTTTGATAAACAATTTGGCTTTGATGAATGGAAAGCTTTAAAGAATCCAGATCTATATGCAATTGATGAATCGTCACAAATAAAACATGTAACAATAAATAGTTAGATATATATGTAGAATAGGCGTCCCCTAAGACAATGTACTTAACTTCCTATAATATATATTATGTAAACTAATTAATCGAATAAATATGATATATGCCACTAACCCTATATTTAACACAAAAAAGCTGAAAGTTGAATTTCAGCTTTTTTTGATTACTTTTTAATTTTAGATCGTACTTTTTGAATTACATTGTGTAAGAAATATTTTTTCTTATTGATTGGTTTATAGAAATCTCCGATTAATTCTTCGATTTGAACGTTAAATCCTCGTTTAAATCGATATACACCGTAATCTTCGCTATCTTCAGTGAAATCTCCTGATAATCCGTAAAAATTGTATCTATCGAATCCATTTTCGAAACAATAGTTAATCATATGCCAGTGCATCATATATGGACCCATAAAGTGATTGTATTTTTCACTTGAGCCACCTGAGAAATAATTGATTTCATATGCATTTTCAAAGAATACACCTGATGCTAAGTTTAAGATTTCGCCATCTGTTTTAATAAGTTCGCTAGTTTCTAATAATTCTTTCTGTGCATGGTCGATTAAACGATCAGTTTCAGCAATTTTCTTTAATTGTTTTTCAGATTTGTTTTCTTTTGCCATCATTTGGTCACGTTTTGTTTCTAATTCATTTAGATTCTCTTGTGTTGATTGAATATATTCATTTAAATCGATATATGCTAATGGTACTAATGCTTTAGAACCATATGTATCAATAAAGTTTAAGAAATATTCATCTGTCTTAGAAATAAAGCCAGCTCTTTCTTCTGTTTCTCTATATAATTTAAAGAATATATCTAATTCATCGCGTTCTAAGAAACGTACTTTAACACCGTAATTATGTGCTTTATTGACGTTACGTTTTCTTTGGCTATCGAATCCTTTTTTAACTTCTGCTAATGTTTTATCTTTTAAGTTCAAGACACCCATCCATCTTACTTGGCTTGATGGATCATATTTAGTCGTAAAGCCGTGATGGTCATAGCCTAGTGATTTAATTAAATCAACGATTTGGTCATTAGCGCCATCTTCTTTAATTTGTTTAATATCTTTATCATATATATTGTAAATCCAGTATGGGTCGACTTTAACATATAGACATTGATGTTGTTTTAAGTACTTTTCAAGTGCTTTGAAGTAATATGTCACTAAATCTAGATTGCTATAATCCATTACCGGACCACGATTTGAATAATACACATAACTACCTAATGTTGGTATTTTTGAGAATAGACTTGCTGCAACTACCTGATTATTCTCATCTTTAACACCTAATAATACAACTTGAAAACCATCATTTTCCCTCGTCTTGATGTTTTCTTTTACTTGAAAGTAGTGACTTTCGTATCGACTATCAGATACGAACTCATCATATTCAGTAACCGTTAATTCTGTAAATTTCATATTATCTAAATTCCTCTCTTACTGAAAATCATTTATTTTTTTAATACTTTTTTTAGTGTTGTATATGCTTTGTACGCTGGTTTATTAATTGGTTTAACGAAATCACCAATATATTCATAAACATCTGCATTGTAACCTTTTTTAAATTTAATAACGCCAACATCAGGTGCATCTTCTGAGAAGTCTCCGCTGATACCATAGAAGTTATAACGGTCAATATTGTGATCTAATGCGTATTTAATCATTTCCCACTGAATTGCATAACTACCTGCAAAGTGACGATATTCATTAGATGAACCACCTGCATAATATACAACTTCAAATGGATTAATAATAAAGAAACCAGCTGCAATTGGTAATGTATCACCATGTTCTTGTTGTAGTTGACGTGCTTCTTCTAATTTAGCTTCATTTGCTTCTCTTTGTTGTTTTAAGTTGTCTATTTTATTAATCGTTTTTTGATTATCTGGTTTCTTTTCTAAATCTTTTTCAGCTTTTGCAATATCTTTGTTGTATTGTTCATGTTCTTTTTCTAATTGTGGAATGTAAGTTTCAAAGTCTATATATGCTAAAGGAATCTTTACATTTTCAAAGTATTTTAATCTATTGTAATAGAAGTCATCGCCACGATCGTTGAAATCTTTCTTCTCTGTAGTATCTTCCATAAATTGACGGAATATTGGCATTTCATCTTTAGATAGAAAACGAACTTTAACACCATTTTTTTGAACTTTTTTAGTATTTCTTTTTCTTAAACTGTCCATGTTCTTGATGAGCGTCTTTTCGTCCATACCTTCTAAATCAAGTACAGAATGCCATCTAATTTGATGTATTGGGTGGAAACCAGTTGTGAAGCCTTGGTGTTCATAACCTAATGATTCAAATTGTTTAATTAAACCATCACGGTTGAATGATTTTTTAATATTGCCATCATGATCTCTTAGTTGATATGGCAAGTAAGGATCGATTCTAAAGAATAATCCTTTATAACTTTTTAAATAGCTCACGATTTCTTTAAAGAAAAAGTCAACAAGTTCTTTGTTGTCATAATCCATTACTGGTCCTCTATTTGAGTAAAAGTAATTAAATTTCTTCATAACTGGTACACTTGTTAACAGACACGCAGCTAATACTTCACCTTGATTATCTTTGACCCCTACTAAATGTGTTGAAGTACCTTCAGATGTTTTTAATTCATAATTACCTACTGCTTGTGTAAAATGCGCGTACGGCATTTTATTTGTAAAAGCTTCAAATTCACCAGTTGTTAAATTTGTAAATTTCATTTATACAATACTCCCAATCTCATTTTTATGTATTTATTACAATTATACAATATTTTGTCTTTATTCTAAAATAATACTCATTACTATACCATTATTTCATAAATAAAAACCTACCATATGGCAGGTTTTTATTTATATTGCTTAACTATTTTAATACATTCACAAATTTTTCGGCAACCTCTTCACTCGAATTTGGATTTTGTCCTGTGACAAATTTACCGTCTGCAACTGTATGCGATTCAAAATCAGCACCTTTAACGAATCGAGCACCTTGTTTTTCAAGTTGTGTTTGTAGTAAAAATGGTACATCATTTTCTAAATTCATTGCTTTTTCTTCACTATCTGTAAAAGCAGTTAATTTAACACCATCCACTAAATAGTTCCCATTAGGAAGCTTAGCGCCTACAAATGCACTTGGACCATGGCATACTGCACCAATCACCTTATCGTTATTTCTATAATATGCTAGCATATCTTCCAAGTCTTCATTATTTGGGAAGTCAAATACTGTTCCATGACCACCAGGTAAGAATATGCCATCATAACTCTCAAACACGATGTCTCTAATACTATATGTTTGTTGTAACTTTTCTAATACGTCATGATATTCTTTAGCTTCGTCATTTTGAGTTGAATTTGGATCTATCGGAACACTGCCACCTTTTACAGATGCAATATCCACTTCTAATCCATTTTTAATAAATACTTTATAAGGAATTGCTGCTTCTTCTAGCCATAACCCAGTTGGTTTACCATCTTTAAATTGAGATGCATTTGTAACAACTATGAGAACTTTTTTGCTCATTAAAAACACTCCTTTTCATTTGTTAATGTCGATTATACATGAAGTGTGTTTCTTTTTCTTCTATTAAGGGTTATGCATTTTTAATCTTCATCTAATGCTTTTCTAATACTTTGCAAATATGCTTGAGTTTGTTCTATTGAATCATTTTTTAATCTTTTAACAATTTCGCTACCAATCACAATGCCGTCACTAAATGCCTTTATTTCTTTAGCATGTTCTTCAGTTCTAATACCAAATCCACAAACAACAGGTACACTAGCGTGTTGTTGTATAAATTTAATTTTATCTTTTAAAGATTCATGGAAGCCTCTGCCATCACCAGTCGTCGCATTCATTGTCACTGTGTAAATAAAGCCTTCCGCATGTTCGGCTATTTGTTTAATTCTTTCATCACTAGAAGTCATCGCAATTAAAGAAATTAATTTAATGTTTTTAGGTTGTAAATACTTTTTAAATCTTTGTCCAAGTTCAAATGGTAAATCTGGAATGATTAAACCGTAAACATTCGCTTCAGCAATTCGTTCTATAAAAGCGTCAACACCATAAGCATCAATTAAATTATAATAAGTCATAAATAAATATGGCGTATTGATTTCATCTTTATGTTCGATCAGTTGATCAATGATTTTATTAACAGACATACCTTGTTTAATCGCTTCTTGTCCAGCCGCCATAATCGTTGGGCCATCAGCTACAGGATCCGAGAAAGGTAAACCAATTTCTATATAATCTGCACCATTTTCGTCCATAAGCTTGACTGAATCTATAAAATCTTTGTTTCCCATGACATATGGTATAAATAATTTACGCATGATGATCCCCCTTCTCTTGCATATACTTTCTAATCGTTTCCATATCTTTATCTCCTCTACCAGAAACTGTCACAACAATAATTTCATCTTTATCCATTGTTGGTGCTAGTTTCTCAACGTAACTCAACGCGTGTGCACTTTCTATAGCTGGAATAATACCTTCTAACTGTGTAAATTTAATAAGCGCATCCATCGCTTCAGTATCACTTGCATTCGGATATTGAACACGACCAATATTGTTATAATAACTATGTTCCGGACCTACACCTGGATAATCTAATCCCGCTGAAATAGAGTGCGCAAGTTCGACTTGTCCATTTTCATCTTGAATTAAATACATTCTAGAACCATGTAATACACCTGGTTTCCCTTTTTCAATAGCTAAAGCATGTTTAGTAGTATCTATACCTTCACCAGCAGCTTCAACGCCGAATAATTTAACAGATTCATCATTTACAAACGGATAAAATGTACCAATTGCATTTGAACCGCCACCAATACATGCAACAACTGCATCTGGTAATCGAGATTCTTTCTCTAATATTTGTTTCTTAATTTCTTTACCAATCACACTTTGTAAATCTCTTACGATAGTTGGGAATGGATGAGGACCTAACGCCGATCCAAGTAAATAATGTGTATCTTCAACATGTGAAACCCAATATTGTAAAGCTTTATTTACTGCATCTGATAACGTACCTTGTCCGTCTGTTACAGGTACAACTTTAGCACCTAATAATTCCATTCTGAAAACATTTAATGCTTGTCTTTCAATATCTTCTTCACCCATAAATACAATAAGTTCCATATCAAACAACGCTGCAATTGTTGCACTCGCTACACCATGTTGACCAGCACCAGTTTCAGCAACGAGCTTTCTTTTACCCATTTTCTTTGCAATAAGCGCTTGTCCTAATGCGTTATTGATTTTGTGAGCGCCAGTATGATTTAAATCTTCTCTTTTTAAGTATATTTTTGCGCCGCCAAGTGCTTCTGTATAACGCTCAGCATATGTTAAAGGTGTTTCTCTACCTACATAATCCTTTAAATAATCATTTAATGTTTCATGAAATTCCGGATCATTTTTTAATTGTTGATACGTATCGTTTAATTCTTGTATAGCTGGCATTAATGTTTCTGGTACATATTGTCCACCAAATTCTCCGAAAAATCCTAATTCATCTGCTTCTAATTGTATATTTTTATTCAATTCAATCATCCCTTTACATATGTTAGTAATGCTTTAATTTTCTCTTTATCTTTTTGACCATTCGTTTCAATTCCACTTGATATGTCATAACCATTATGGTTAAAGTTTAATGATTCAATTTGTTTAATTTTATCTATATTAATACCACCAGCAATTAAATACGGAATATTGTTTAATGCATTTAATATAGACCAGTCATAAGATACTCCTGTACCACCATAATCTTTTGAAGGCGTATCAATTAAAAATAAATCTACTTCATTTTTAAAAGCTTCTATATTAGTAAGTAATTGATCATTAGCGGGTAAAGCTTTATAAATTTTAATATGCGGATACTTTTCTTTAACCTCTTGTATAAATGATACAGATTCATCACCATGAAATTGAAGTGTATTAATAGAAGTTTCTCGAATAAGTTCATCAATTTCTACCATCGTTAAATTCACAACGACAGCTACGATATCAATCGTTTGGGGAATGTCTTTACTTAATGACTTTATTTCTTCAACAGATACATATCGTTTACTTTTTGGATACGTGATAAATCCAATTGCATCGACATGATTTAAGACAGCTGTTTCTATAGTAACTTTTTCTTGAAAGCCACAACATTTAATAAACATGTTGCTCACCTTGTTTTTCTAGTCGTAAACTTGGTAGAAATTCATCTAAGTGTGGATGTTTCATTAGCGACTCCCCAATTAATGCGCCATCAATACCACTGCTGATAATACTTTTTACATCATCTAAAGTACGAATACCACTTTCAGAAATGTATGTTACACCTGGTTTAATTTGCGTTAAGATCTCATTCGTATGTTTAACGTCTGTGACAAATCTTTTTAAGTCACGATTATTAACGCCAATTAATTGTGCACCAATTTCATGTGCAATATTGAGTTCTTCTTTATCATGCACTTCGACAAGTACTTCTAAACCTTTTTCTGTTGCATATGCGTATAAAGTTTCGAGTTCTTCTTTTGATAAAATATTCACGATTAATAATACAATAGAGGCACCAACATGATGTGCTAAATCAATTTGTCTTTTATCAATGATAAAATCTTTACATAAAACAGGTAATGTCGTCTTAGTTGTTAAATTTTGTAATCTCTCATAACTACCATCGAAATATTTTTCATCCGTTAATATAGATATAGCAGAAGCACCGTATTGTTCATATAATTTTATTTGAGTAGCCATATCTCGTTTCGGAATATCTGATACTGTAGGACTTTTTGCTTTTAATTCAGCAATGATATTCAACTTATTATCATGCTGTGTACGACTTAAGAAAGATGTTTTGTGTTGTACATCCACTTTCTCCAATGTGTTTAATTTTTGTTCATAATATTGATTATTTAGTAATGTTTTTTTATATTCTACAATCTCATCCAATATTGTCATAAACTTTTCCTCCTACAGCTTCTAATATATTTAATGCATGTTTATCATCTATTAAAGACTCTACTAACGTAATACCTTCTTTTATAGAGTCTACTTTTTGACCGGCATATAACGCTAAAGCAGCATTTAATACAACGACATCTCTTTTAGGACCATGATCTTGTCCTGTTAATATGTCTAAAGTAATGACTTTGTTTTCTTCAGGTGTTCCACCTTTTAATGATTCGTTAGGTGCTGATTGTAATCCGTATTCTTCAGCATTTACAGTATAATGTTTAATGCCTTCATCTTGAGATACTTCATATATAATGTTGTCACCAGATAAAGTTGCTTCGTCCATGCCACCTGCACCATGCACGATAATGGCACGTTTTCTTCCTAATTTATAAATTGCTTCAGCAATAATTTTAAGTTTCGTTTCATCATAAACGCCCATCACTTGATAATCTAAATGATACGGATGAATCATTGGTCCAAGTAAATTAAATGTTGTTGGTGTTGGTATTGATTTACGAACAGGTTGAACAGTCTTCATAATCGGATACGTTTCAGTTGCACTTAAAAATGCTAAATTTGTTTCGTTTACTTTTTCTGTCGCATCTTTAATAGGTGTTGTTTGAATATTTAAAGCAGATAAGATATCAATGCTACCTGTTTTAGATGTAATACTTTTATTACCATGTTTCAAAACTTTCAAGCCAGCTGCCGCAACAACAAATGAAGCGGTTGTTGAAATATTAAAGCTGCCAGAATGGTCTCCACCCGTGCCACAAACACAAATACTATCTTCTAAATAAGGTCTTTCTTTATATGTTGTTTCGATTAAACTTTGACTTAAGTTCGATAATTCATCTGATGTTTCACCTTTCATACTTAATGCTACTAAATGTGCAACCTTCAATGATACATCTGCTTGTTCATCCATCATTAAATCTACAAATGATTTCATTTCTTGTTGCGATAAATCATGATACTGAATGAGTTGTTTTAACGTGTTCATAATTTGCACCTTCCCTTGTTATATCGATAAAAGCTTTTATAATTTCATTTCCATAATCTGAAGCAAATGATTCAGGATGAAATTGTATTCCGAAATGTGGTTCTAATTTATGTTCAAATGATTGTATGGAATCTCTCGTTCTTCCTGTAATTTTCAAAGTGCTCGGAAATTTTTTTTCATCACTAATTAATGAGTGATATCTCATAATATTAAAATGCTGTTCGCATTCTTGATACAATTTAGAAGTTTCAATAATATCAATTTGATCAACTTTACCGTGCTTAACTTCTTTCCCAACGACAACTTCTCCACCGTAATAAGTCGTTAATGCTTGAGCGCCTAAACAAATACCTAATATCGGTTTATCTTTATATGCTTCTATTAAATTTTTTAAGTCTTCTGTATCATCAGGATGACCAGGTCCTGGAGATATAACCAATCCATCAATATTTAAATTGAACGGTGCCTCATCCGGATGATAGATTAAGACGTCATCATGTTGCTTAATTAAATCTACTAAGTTATATGTGAATGAATCGTAATTATCAATTACTAATATCATGGTGTAACCTCCAATAAACTTTTTGCTTTGATCATCGTTTCTTTTAATTCTTTTTGTGGGTTTGAATCATATACAACACCACAGCCAGCTTCTACATTTACATATTTGTTATCAACAACCATCGTTCTAATTGTTAAAGCAAAATCTAAATCATGGTTGCAATTAATATAGCCAACACCACCAGCGTAAATACCGCGTTTTCTTTTTCTGCTTTCATAAATTCTTGTGATTGCTCTCGTCTTAGGTGCACCAGATACTGTTCCTGCTGGTAATAAAGCTGTAATCATTTGAAGCGGTGTAATTTCTGGTCTAATTTTACCTTCGACGATTGAGACGATATGCATAACATGTTCAAATCTTTCAACAGTCATTAACTTAGGCATATATACTGAACCTGTTTGAGCAATCATATTTAAATCATTTCTTCCAAGATCGACAAGCATACGGTGTTCAGCTAATTCTTTTTCATCTGTAATCAGTGCAACCTCATTTTGTTTATCTTCTTCTTCTGTTTGACCCCTCTTATTAGTACCTGCTATTGGGTTTGTTGTAATGATATTACCTTGTTTCTTAATGAAACTTTCTGGTGAAGATCCAATGATGCTTCTTTCTTCATCGTCAATGTAATACATATATGGACTTGGGTTTTGTCTTTTTAAATTTTTATAAATTTGAAGTTTCAAAGTATCTTTATTTTGTTCATTAAAGTAATGTTTATATTTATAAATTCTTGAAGGTACGACTTGGAACATATCACCTTGACTAATAAGCGATTTATAATATTCGACTTCTTTCATAAAATCTTCTTCACTAATATTAGTTTCAAGTTCACCTCTTGATGTATGTTCAATTTTATTTTGAAATAGTGAAATATCTTTTAATGTTTCAACCATTTTATTGAGCTCATGCTCAACTTGTGCTTCCGTATTCTGACTAAATAAGTTAGATGCGATAACAAACAATTCTTCTTTAAAATGATCAAATACGTATACAGATTCAACAAGATTAAATGAAGCGTCTGGAATATCTGATTGCAATTCAATTTGCTTAAGTAATTTATTTTGATATCTAATTAAATCGAAGCTACAATACCCGATCATGCCAGATACAAATGGTAAATGTGTTAAAACTTCTGGAACTTCGTCAACTTTCATATCATTGATGAAATCCTCTAGTGATTCATATGGACGTTCATTTACAAGTTGTTCTTCTTCATTTATAAATATTTGTAAATAATCATCATATAAATTCACTTTTCCAACAGCTTCGAACGCTACAATTGAAAATCTACCTTTCATTTGGTCTGTGCTTGCACTTTCTAAAATCATTTTCTTACGATTTATTTGTCCTAAAGTTTCTGGGGTAATATCAGCATTTAACTTTTTAAATTTAATAATCATCTTAATCCTCCTTAATAAAAAAACCGCGCATAAACATCCTAATCAAACAGGACGCTTATGCGCGGTACCACCTTCATTAATAAGTATAAAACTTATTCACTCATTAAATATTTAATTATGTCTACATGGTCCCCATTTCTAAATTAAACTGTGTTAGTTTACATCAACCACTAACTTTCTATTTGCTACAGGCTTTAATTTATACTTATGACCACTGATTTAGGTATACAAAAAGACACCACAGTATACGCTATCTGTAAGGACGCGTTACCGTGGTGCCACCTTAGTTAACATTGAATTTCATGTTCACTCTAAATTTCATTTAATTGATGATTTGAAAGCCCAATTCTCTCTTTGTGTGTAGTGCTAATTTACATCAACCATTAGCTTTCTATTTGCTACTATCAACACGAGATACTCATCTTTCAAATTCCGAATGATTTCTTCGGATTAATTAAATATCACTATACGAGAATAAATTTTAAATGTCAACCCTTGAATTCTGATTAGTTTTTAATTTCTGATAAACAATAAGCTCTTAATAACTTTTCACTTTCAAGAATAGAATCTTCATGTGTGCGTTCTAAAGCATGCGAAGATTCAATGCCTGCACCGAATAATCCATGTCTAATATCAGCACCAGCATGTAAAGCAGCAGAAGCATCAGAAACATAATAAGGATATATATCTAATTTATATTGAATATCATTTTCTTTGCATAAATTGACTAAATGATTTCTTAATCCTACATGATATGGCCCTGAAGCATCTTTCACACAAATAGATACTGTGTATTCATCAGAAGCTTGTCCATCTCCTAATGCACCCATATCAAAAGCGATAAATTCTACAACTTTATCTGAAATACTTGAATTTGCACCATAACCAATTTCCTCATTGTTCGAAATATAAAATTGTGTCGTATGTGGTAGTTCAACATTTTCTTCTTTAAGATATTTCAAAAATTGTAAAATCATCGCAACACTTGCTTTATCATCAAGGTGACGAGATTTAACAAATCCTGATTCTGTATGTACAAATCTTGGGTCGAAACTCACTGCATCTCCAATTTCAATGCCTAGTGCTCTTGTATCATCTGGATTAAATGTTTTTTCATCTAATCTTACTTCCATATGTTCGGCATTTCTTGGTATTTCAGTATTATTTTTATATACATGGACACTTGTTTCATGTAAACAAATGGTACCTGTTATTTCTTTTCCACTTTGCGTAGTGATAGTACAATATTCCCCTTCAATCGCATTCCAACTAAATCCCCCAATTAAATCTAGTTGTAATCTGCCATCTTCTTTAATATCTTTAACAATTGCACCTAATGTATCTACGTGTGCTGTAATCAGACGTTGTGCATCATCATTTTTTCCTGGTACGTTGATAAATAATCCGCCTTTGTGTGTTACACTCGTATCATAATTTAAAGACTCAGCAACTTTTCTACAATATTCAACTGCTGGATCAGCAAATCCAGACGGACTATTAATGTAAACAAGTTCTTTAATTGTATCGATCGTTTCTTTTACGTTAATTGTCATCTAACCACTCCTTATACATTTATTATCATTCTATACTTTTAAAAAAATAAATCAATAACACTTGCTTTCTCACACTAACTTACTTTAAACTATTAAAGTATTGGAGGGATTTTATGCAACGCGTATTTATAGTTGGACTAGGATTAATTGGTGGGAGTTTAATACAAAATATTAAATTTTATCATCCCAATTTACATATAACAGGTTACGATTATTTTGAAAAACATTCAGAAATCGCATTATCTATGAAAATTATAGATGAAATTGCAACGGACTTTGATTCTAGTGCTCGTCAAGCAGATTTAATTATATTAGCCACACCCGTACAGCAATCTATTGAGTACGGTAAGCGATTATTAGAAATTGATACTAAACCAGGATTAATCGTTACCGATACAGGTAGTACGAAATTAGGATTAAGTTCACTAGAATCACAATTATTAGAACAAGATATTCATTTAATCGGTGGACATCCAATGGCAGGTAGCCATAAGTCAGGTGTCACGAATTCAAAAAAGCACTTATTCGAGAATGCTTATTATGTATTGATATATGATCAAGCAGACAATGAAGCGGCTTATAGTGAAGTTAAACATTTGTTAGTACCTACTAAAGCAAAATTCATCAAAATGTCAGCAAAAGAACATGACTATGTAACTGGTGTCGTCAGTCATTTTCCACATGTCATCGCATCAAGTTTAATTCATATGAATGAAGAAAACACACAAATATCCGAATATGTCAGAACATTAGCAGCAGGCGGTTTCCGTGACATCACACGTATCGCGAGTAGTAATGCTGATATGTGGCGTGACATCACATTAGAAAATAAAGAACATCTTGTCACACTTATGGAAAATTGGATCGAACAAATGACACATACGAAAGAAATGATAGAAGAAGGAAATCCTGCATTAATTCATGATTTTTATCAATCAGCCAAAACATATAGAGACCAGCTCCCTATTAAAGAACAAGGTGCCTTAACATCAACATTTGATTTATATGTCGATATCCCAGATAAACCAGGTATGATCAGTGAAGTAACAAGAATACTCGGACAAAATCACATCTCTATAACAAATATTCGAATATTAGAAGTTAGAGAAGATATTATGGGTGCATTGAGATTAAGTTTCAAGTCAAGTACAGACAGAGATCGCGCAATAGAAGCCTTACAATCATTTGATACGTATACATTGTAATATCGAATATCGAGATTAGGAACAAAGCCAAGAGAATGAATGTCTCTTGGCTTTGTTTTGATTAGTGGAATAGATTGTGGATGATCTCTTGGCTTAAGTTAGGCGTTAAGCCATGACTTGAGTCATCTCTTGGCTTAAGTTAGACATTAAGCCATTACTTAGGCTATCTCTTGGCTTAAGTTAGACATTAAGCCATGACTTGGGCTATCTCTTGGCTTAAGTTAGGCGTTAAGCCATGACTTGGGTCATCTCATGGCTTAAATAGGTCGTTAAGCCATGACTTGGGTCACTTCAATTGTACATCCTCATTCATTCAAACAAAAAACTGCCCATAAAAGGCAGTTTTTTATATTGTTTCTGATACTTTTTTAGAGTAATACATTGTGTTGACTAAATATAAAATAATCAATAATGACACACTAAAGAATTGATTATTGTTTGATGAGATTGAGAATATTGATGATAATGCTATACATCCGATTATTAATTGTTGGTTCAGTGTATAAGTTTTTTGTAGTGCAATTAATGTAATATATTGTTCTCCACTATCCATCATATCTATTATTTTTTCATTTAATTTTTTATCTCCTGCTTTAGGATAGTTTCGCTCTGGGTATAATTTTCTCAATTTAGATAAATGCATATATGATATTGGTGCTGTTGCTATTAATGAAATCATCGCAATTAATAAAGACAGCATACTTGGTTCTTTTGTTAAGTTAATGACGATATTTAGTATTGTTAAAGCTATTGTCATAATGATACCAAGCAATATGGGTGGATAAATTAATGTTTTTTCTAACTGTATTTCTATTTCATCTTCATTTTCAGGATTTGTTTCAAATTTTCTATATTTTTCAGCTTTTTTATAAACGCTCAATAAAATGATAACTAATATAACTAATACAATTGCTAGAATAATGGCTGTAATATCAGTTTGCACTGTCGTAAGTTCAATTTCTAAAAAGTCATGTCCTTTTTTAAAAATACTTGTAAGTAAGCCACCTACTAAACCACCGATCAGCATATATAATATTAAGTTACCAATTAACATAATTTTATTCTTTTTCATAATTCATCCTCCTCGAATATGAAAACATCTTCAACATTTTCTTTGAGTATTCTTGCTATTCTAACAGCAGTCAATACTGATGGCATAAAGTTATTCCGCTCTATCAAAGAAACTGTTTGTCTTGAAATTCCTGCTCTTTTAGCCAATTCAGTTTGATTAAATCCTTCCCGAGCTCTTAACTCTTTTACCCTATTTCTCATTTGACCACCACCTACATTTATCAATATACACGACTTTAGTCATATTGACAAATATAGTTGTCATTTTGTTATATATAATTGTCACTGTTCTATGTATAAGAATGCATATCATTGTTAATTTATTAAAATCATATTTACTTATTTATAATTATATGTGAAGATTAAATAATTACATATTTCAGAATATTTTGAAGGGGGTATTTTTATGGATCATTTTGGCTTTTGGTCGATTATTCCTCCAATTATAGCCATTATTATGGTATTACTTACGAGAAGTGTTATTGTTTCATTATTTTTAGGATTATTTTCAGGTATACTCTTGTTAACAAGCTTTCATCCAATATCTTCTTTAAAAAAATTACTTGGAGATTATTTGTACAGCACGGTTGCTGATGAATATAATGCGGGCATACTTATCTTATTAGTGTTTATCGGAGGATTTGTGGCGTTGCTTGAGAACTCAGGCGGTGCAAAAGCATTTGCGAATCGATTTATATCAGGTGCAAAAAGTCGTATCAAAATCCAACTTGCTGCTTGGTTTAGTGGTATTATAATATTCTTTTCTGAAATGGGCACACCTTTAATTGTTGGTCCAATTTATGAAAGTTTATTTGATAAAGCGAAGATATCACGAGAAAAATTAGCTTGGATTATTGATTCAACAGCATCGCCAGTTTCTGTAATGGTACCGTTTATTGGTTGGGGCGTTTATATTATGGGTTTAATTGATACAGAATTTAAACGATTAAGTATAGATATGTCCTCATGGGATGCCTTTATGGTTTCATTACCCTACTTTATTTATCCAGTCCTTGCGGTATTAATCGTCCCTCTTATTATTTTATTAAAATTAGATTTCGGACCTATGAAAGCAGCTGAGGATCGTATAATGAATACTGGTCAAATTTATTGGGACAATGCGAAGCCATTAAGAGAAAGTGTAGAAGTTGATAAAGATGTAGAAAATAAAAGTAAACCCATTCTAATTTGGTTACCTATCGTCATTTTAATTGTTTCATTGTTTACTTTATTAGCACCTAAAGGATTCCCGTTCCAAAGTGTAGAGGGTAAAGATTTCAGAATAGCTTTAAGTTTATCTTATTTCTTTGCTGCTATTTCTATTATCCTATTAATGTTATTTTATAAAGTTAAGACAATTAGCCAATCATTAAATATTTATACTACCGGTATGAAAAATATGACAGATATTTTAGTTATTTTAGTATTAGCATGGTCTTTAGGAAGTGTATTGGACAAATTAGGAACGGCTAACTATATCGTTCAAGTTATCGATGGCACGATACCACCTGCTATAGTACCTGCTTTAATTTTCCTTGTTGGTGCATGTATGTCCTTCGCAAACGGAACTTCTTGGGGAACATTTGCTATTATGTTACCTCTCGCAATTCCATTAGGATATCATTTAGACATTTCGTTAGCAGTTTGTATAGGAGCCGTTATTTCTGGAGGTATCTTTGGGGATCATAGTTCTCCAATATCAGATACAACCATATTATCATCAACAGGTGCTGGTGCTGACCATAAAGATCACAATAAGACCCAAGTACCGATTGCAATATTTAACGGTATTGTAACAACGATTGCATTACTTATTACAAGTATGATTGATTTTAAATTCACACTCATTTTAGCTATCTTATTTATGATTTCTGGTGTCTTTATTATTAATCAAGTTCAAAAATATCGGTATAATCATTAAAAAGAGGTGGGAAATTAATCCCACTTCTTTTTATTATTTCCTTTTAAGCGCTCTAAATATTTGTTCAGTTTGTTGTTCAATGAATTTATCACCATTTTTCATAGCATCTTCTAAAGTCATTGGACCATTTGCAATACTAAATGCTGCAGTTAAGCCTTGTTCGTGAAGTGCTGATAATGGCATCTCTACCGTACCACCAATTGCGATAACAGGTATGTCATAAGATTTTGCAATTTGTGCAATTCCTGATATGACTTTTCCACCAGAAGTTTGACCATCTATTTTGCCTTCACCAGTGATAATCAAGTCTATTTCATTTTCTTTAATAATATCTTTAAAATTCACAAAACCTACTACAAGTTCGATACCTCTTTTTAATTCTGCATTTAAGAACGCTAACATGCCACCTGCTGTTCCACCTGCAGCACCAGCACCTTCTATATTGCTTATTTCTTTATCTTTAAATGACTTAATAACATCTGCAAAATGAATAAATGATTGATCTAGCCTCTCTACGATTTCTGGAGTTGCTCCCTTTTGTGGCCCAAATATATAACTTGCACCTTGTTTACCAACGAATGGATTCGTCACATCGCATGCGATTTCAAATTTCACATCATGTATTTGTGGCATCACATCTGATTGATCTATCGCTTCAATATTATGAATATGTTCTGCACCTAATGGTATTTCTACTCCATTTTTATCTAGAAATTGATAGCCTAATGCTTGTAATAAACCAATTCCTGCATCATTTGTAGCACTTCCACCTAAGCATACAATAAAATGTTTAATGCCTTTTTCAATGGCATCTTTAATAAGTAAGCCTGTTCCATAAGTGGTCGTATGTAATGGATTAAGTTCCTCTTGTTTAAGTAAATCAATCCCCGAACTTGTTGCTAGTTCGATAATTGCTGTCTTTCCATCGCCAGTTATACCATAACTTGATTGTATTGGTCTTGATAACGGATCTATACTATTAACTTCAATTACTGTTCCTTTAGTTGCTTGCACTAAATTAATCATCGTACCTTCTCCACCATCTGCCATTGGAAGAAGAAACGTCTTAGTATCAGGATCTACTGTTAAAATGCCACGTTCTATCGCTTGTGCAGCACTGAGTGCATCAATACTACCTTTAAAGGAATCTGGTGCAATTAATACTTTCATGAATAACGCCACCTTCTTTTGATTTCGTTCTAATTATATGTTACAGAAAAAATTTAAAATTAAAAGATTACAAATAATATAATGGAGAAAATTAAAAAACCATAAACTTTACTCAAAAATTGTTTATGGTTTTTCTTTATACTTTATTTTATTGATGTGTATAAGTTAAATCCCAACCTATACCAAATTGATCGATTACTTTCGCATATGTCTGTCCCCAGAAAGTTTGCCCAAGTTCCATTTGAACTTGTCCACCTTCTTTAAAAATATTATAAACTTCATTAATTTGTTCTTCTGTCTCAAATTCTAAAACAATATATATATTGTGATTATTATGAAGTGAATCATCGTCATTTGGTATATCAGAAAACATAAATAAATGACCATTAACTTCTAATTGTGCATGTATAATTCTATTAGGATCTTCGGAGGCATCTACACCTGCGTCACCATAAGTTTGTGATTCTCTTACACTTCCATCTAATGCTTCACTATAAAATGCTAATGCTTCTTCGCAAGTTCCGTTAAAGTAAAGATAAGGTGTAACTTGTTTAATCACCATGCACCACTCCCCATATTTGATTGTTAATCAAAATAAGTATATAAATGTGCAAAGAATTTGTCAAATGTTAATAAAGTTTACATTTTTAACACATAGTCATTATTTATTATATTTCACCTAAAATCGACTAGATTCTGTCTACTTTCATCTTGTCTTCTATACGTGTTATTGTCACTTTGTTCATTTGTAAGCAATGCTAATGCTTCATCACATTCTCGCTCAAATGTATCAATAAATAAATTCAGTTCACGAGCTCGTTCTGGCACGAGTTGTGTAAGTGAAATATTTAATGCTGAATACTTCTCATGTTTATCACATAACTGTTCTGTAAAACTCCAGATTACTCTAAATATATCCATCGTAATATTTGTGCCGTCTTTTAAAGTATAAGATTTAGATATTGTATTGGCATTACTTTTCAGTGAAAAAGCTATTGTCTTAACTAATAAATTTCTAGATCTTAATTGTTTCGTTAAACGTTCCACTTGTTGAAGTATAATTTCTTTCATTTCATAATATTGATATTGTTTTTCAAACGCTACTTCACATTTAATGTCCGGATTATAAATACTATGCGTTTCGCGTACGATATTTGTATCTATACCATTGCTGATTAGATTCAATTCCTTACCCATAGTGCCATATAATTGTGTTAATTTATTAACTGGATAACGTGCTAAATCTCCAACAGTATATAAACCAAGCTCATTTAATTCCTTTTCTAATCGATCATTTATGCCCCATACTTTATGCAACGGATGTATCGGCCACACTTTATCCCTTATATCGCTATAATTTAATAATCCAATTGATTGATCATGTTGATAAGATTCTGTATCTAAAGCCAACTTGCTCAGCAACATGTTCGGTCCAATACCTATATGGCAATTCAATTGCGTTTCTTGTTCAATTTCGGCTCGAATTCTAGCAGCAAATTCACTTGGTTTATCACAATATTGTTTATAATAATCTGTCACATCAATGAAAATTTCATTTACACGATGTTGTTGGATATCATCTGCGTGTACATAATTAAGCAATACTTTATAAATAGTATTTGCATAGTTTATATATTGTTTCATATTTGGATTGATGATAAAGATATCATTTCTATGTGGTATTTCAAATAGTCTTGAACCAGTCTTGATTCCTAATTCTTGTAATGGCTCAGTAGCAGAAATAACAATGGCGCCTTGCCTTTTCGTATCGGAAATAACAGCTAATTTATTTTCATTTGGGTTAATACCTTTAGAAACACATGACACATTCGCAAAAAAGTTATGAAGACTTAAACATAAAATATATCTCTCTTGGAAATCACTGTAATTGTACATCACATCACCTCCCAGAACATTTGTTTGTATCATCATTATATACGAACATACGTTCTATTTCAAGAGATTTATTTGTCTAAATAAAAAAGCCCTACAAAGCTTTAACCTCTTATAGGTCAGCTTTGTAAGACTTGATTATTAATTATCGTACTATACTTAATTTTTCTTCATCATCAGCGCCAATTGACTGATCGATATGAACATGTGTCTTTAAATATATTTCATCTGGTTCACCTTTGAATTCAATTTGTTCTAATTTAAATTCAAATTCATATTCTTGATGGTCTTTCTTCTTAATCAAGAAGGATTGATTAACTTTATGCTTATGCAATTCATAATCAAATTCCGAAAAATCACTATCCTCATTTTGATTATTGACACGTTCAATAAGGGACAATTCGATATATTTAACTTCTAAATCACATGACCCACCTTTAAATATTACTTTACCTTTAATGGGTTCTTCTTCATTAAAAGTCATCTTTTCTAAACGCGTATCGATTGTTAGATTACCGACACCTATAGAGGTAAGTAATTTTTCAAACATAATACAAATCCCCCTTAATCTTCATTAAAGATAGTTTAACCCGATTAAACTAAAATTTAAAGTGATTAAAGAGAATTTTTTAATTATAGTTGATAATTTTTTAACAATCATCAATATTTAAAATAACCTTACTTATATAAACCTAATGCTTTCGAAGTTGATGAATTAATTTCATTAAATAAATCAGGATTATCAGATAAGTTTGTTCTAAATGAAGGTATCATTTGTTTAATCTTATCTTCCCAGTTTACAAATTCATTAGGGAAACAGTTTTCAAGTAACTGCAACATAACATGTACAGCAGTAGAAGCGCCTGGAGAGGCACCTAATAACGCAGAAATAGAGCCATCTTCACTTGTTACAAGTTCAGTACCAAATTGTAATGTACCCTTTCCGCCTTCTTGAGTATCTTTAATGACTTGTACACGTTGACCAGCGATTACGATATCCCAATCTTCTAACTTCGCAGTCGGTATAAATTCTTTTAGTTCTTCTAAACGCTTTTCATCTGACAATAAGACTTGTTCTACTAAATATTTAGTTAATCCCATTTCTTTTAAACCAGCTGATAACATCGTAAAGATATTATTCGGTTTCACTGAACCAAATAAATCTAAGTTAGAGCCAGTCTTCAAGAATTTAGGCGAGAATCCAGCAAATGGTCCAAATAATAATGAACGTTTACCTTCAATGTATCTAGTATCTAAATGCGGTACTGACATTGGTGGCGCTCCAACTTTTGCTTTACCGTAAACTTTAGCATCATGTTTAGCAATAATTTCTTCATTATTACATACCATAAATAAACCACTAACTGGGAAACCTCCTATATTAGAAGCTTCTTTTATGCCTGTCTTTTGTAAAAGTGGTAAACTACCACCACCGGCGCCGATAAACACGAATTGAGTATTATGGTATTCAACCTTTTTAGTTTCAGCATTATAAATCTTTAATTGCCATGAATTGTCTTCATTTCTTCGAATATTCTGAACAGAATGATTATAATTTAACTCAACACCTTGGTCTTTTAAGTCACTTAATAATGAGCGCGTTAAATTCCCAAAGTTTACATCCGTACCAGATTCAATTTTAGTTGCGGCAATTCTTTCATCTTGAGAACGCCCTTCCATCATAAGCGGCATCCAATGCTTTAACGTTTCAAAATTATCTGTAAACGTCATACCAGTGAATAATGGATTTTTTGATAATGCATCACATCTATTTTTCAAAAATTGTACATTTTTGTCTCCATACACAAAACTCATATGTGGTACAGGACGAATAAATGATTGTGGATCTGTTAAACTACCTTTATTTACTAAATATGTCCAAAATTGCTTTGATAATTGAAATTGTTCATTTATTTGAATTGCTTTATCAATATTAACTGAACCATCCGCCTCTTCTTTAGTATAATTCAATTCACATAATGCTGAATGACCAGTTCCGGCGTTGTTCCATTCATTAGAACTTTCTTCAGCTGGTTTTGATAATTTTTCAAATAATTTAATTTCTAAATTTGGTGATAATTCTTTAAGCATAGTACCTAAAGTAGCACTCATAATGCCTCCACCAATTAATATTACATCTGTTTTCTTATGTAAAGCATTCATAATTAACTACAGAGCCCCTTTCAATATTAACCATTTCGACTAAATATATGTCCATAAAAAATATACAAATGAATAATTTGTATGAATTAATCTATGTATTACTACTATTATAAACCTTATACTTTCATTTAAAAAGTGACAACAAGTGCACAATGTGTAATAAGTTAACTTTATTATTAAGTTACATTAAAATAGTCGAGTATTAGTATAACTTAATTAACATATCTATATAAATAGTATAACACATTCCCTAAATGAAGGTTTTAAAAATTTAAACCAACTTTTATAGTTGACATAATATTATTATGATATTTACATAAAAATACTTATATTATAATAAAATTGGGTATTATAGTGGTATAATCAAAACAAAAATATTTTAAAGGAGTTTTTTATGAAAGCTTTCATTAATTTACTAAAAAAAGGAAGCAAGTCTTCGCTTTCTGCTGCAGTTGTTAACTTTATTTTAGGTTGTTTAAAGTTATTCGCTTTTATCTTTACAGGAAACATCGCTATGTTTGCTGAAATGATGCACTCTTTTGGTGATGCAGCAAACCAACTTTTTGTATTTTTAGGATCAGCATTTTCTAAAAGAAGTCCGAATGAAAAATTCCCTCTTGGATATGGAAGATTAATTAACCTCGTTTGTTTAATAGCTGTTATTATTGTAGGTATTTTATCTTATGAGACAGTTAAAGAAGGTTTCCACCATATTGTCCATCCAAATGAAACTGGTGGACCAATATTATTTTTCTGGATTAATATTGCTGTTTTAGCTATCGGTATTATTTTAGAAGGTAGTGTTTTAAGAAAAGCTGGTAAAGAAATCTTAGAGGAAGCTGGTGAAAGCAGTAAAGGATTACTGACACCATTTACTAAAAGTTATTTACTGATTGGTATAGCTAAACCTGCAACAAAATTAGTATTTATGGAAGATACTGTCGCAACTGGCGGTGGTATTATTGCCGTTCTTTCAATCATTATTGCAAGATTAACAGGTTTAGGTATGTTAGAAGGTATTGCTTCAGTCATCATTGGTGTGATGATGTTTATAGTTGTGGGTATTATCTTTATTGAAAATGCACAAGGCGTTCTTGGTATTGCAGATCATGAATCTGAAATACATGCTTCACGTGTCATATTAGACGACAAAGCAATTAGTGATATTAAAAGACTTGCTGTTATTAAAGAAGGAGAAGCACTTCATATAGAATGTTTATTAGAAGTTAATCACAATTATACACTTAAAGAGTTGTCAGATATCAGAAAACGGATTATATTAAAATTGTTAGACTTATCTCATGTTGAAGATGTGAACATTGAATTCATAGAAGATGACGGTCAAACAGACTGGAATGGAGATAGTGGTCCTTCAGCAAATATTCAATATAATAAGGAGCGTTTATAATGCCAATCGTAAACATTAAATTAATTGAAGGTAGATCAGATGAACAATTGAAAGGTCTTGTAAAAGATGTTACAGAAGCTGTTCATCAAAATGCAAAAGCACCAAAAGAAAATATTCATGTCATTATTGAAGAAATGAAACCTGAACACTACGGTGTTGCTGGTACACGTAAATCTGATTCATAAGAACTATATAATTATATAAAAAGCAATAAATGGTCAAAGTGACCATTTATTGCTTTTTTCGTTTCCTTAATGATTAATCGTTAAGAAATTTCTTAATTGCTTCTTTATTTTTTTCTTTGTCGATTTTTAATACTGCCCCATTTTCAATATCATTCTCATTTGTATAAGAACCTTTAACAGGGACTGTTAACGTCTTAATATCTTTATCGCCTCTAGCTAAGAAGCTAGCTCCCGTTTTGTAAATTGTTTGATCATCTAAATTGGTATTAACATAACCTCTAGCAATACCAGCTAATTTCGGTGCTTTAACAACTGAATCTACACTCATCATTTCTGATTTTAGTGCAGTCATGACTTGTTGTTGTCTTCTAACACGACCAAAGTCACCTTCTTCATCGTGTCTAAAGCGCGCATAACCTAATAATTCTTTCCCGTTTAAATTATGTTGCCCTTGTTTTAAAGTAACACCAATTTTGGCAGACATATCTTTTTCAACATCGATTGGAACGCCTTTAGGTGCAATTTCATCGACCATTTCTTCAAATCCATCAAAATCGATAATTGCATAGTATTCCGGATCAATATCAAGGTTCTTCTTCAATGTCTTACGTAATAATTCAGGTCCGCCTAATGAATATGCAGTATTAATCTTATAATTACGATAGCCACCTGGGATTTCTGAATAAATATCTCTCATGACAGATACAATTTTGAGATCTTTTTTCAAGTAATCGTATTGAACAATCATAATTGAGTCTGTTCTAGGTTGTGAATTATCTACTTTGCGGTCCTCACCTAATACGAGCACATTTACTTTACCATCATTCCGCGTTGTACTATTGAATTTATGTAATTGCTGCTTTTTACCATTATCTGATGAAACTTTCAAACCAGATTTATAAGAAGCATTAATGTAAAATCCAAGTCCAATTAAAAGTAAGATGATACCTAAGAAAATAAAAGGTCTTTTTTTAATTCTACGCTTTTTTCTTCTTGTAGGTATATTCGTTTGACGATTATCTTCAGTTTCTGATTGATTATGCGAAGTCATTGTTACCAACCTTTTATCTTCAAAATTGAGTCTAATTATATTATAATGAGACTCATACATTAAGTTAACCAATTTATATACTAAAAATCAAGAAAAATTGCAAAGCTAACTTAAAAATAAGACTTGAGACTGAATAAAGGATGGTAAAAATATCATGAATATGAATAAAGCGTATTTTGCAGGAGGATGCTTTTGGTGTATGGTTAAGCCATTTGACCAATATGAAGGAATAGATAAAGTGACTTCAGGTTATATGGGTGGAACTACTGAAAATCCAACATACGAAGAAGTAAAAAAGGGTGATACCGGACATTATGAAGTTGTCGAAATCCAATATGATGTAGCTTTATTCTCATATAATAGACTGCTAGAAATATATTTTGCAATTATTGATCCTACTGATGCTCATGGACAATTCCAAGACAGAGGTACACAATATGAAACAGCTATTTTCTATACAAATGATGATCAGAAGAAACTTGCTGAACAGTATATCGAACAATTAAATAAAGAATTACCAGAAGGAAAATCAGTCGTTACAAAATTATTACCATATAAACCTTTTTACAAAGCTGAAGATTATCATCAAGATTTCTATAAGAAGAATCCTGAAAGATATCAAGAAGAACAAACAATTAGACAAAGTTTAAAATAAACAAGTATAGCATAACAGTATCGTATACAATTATGCTATACTGTTATTTTTATATAATATCTATCAGTATTTAAGATATAAAAGGAGAACATTATGGAACAATGGATTACTGATTTTATGACGCATTATGGATATATCGGTGTCTTCATACTCGTATTTTTAGAATATGTTATACACCCCTTCCCTTCTGAAATCATATTAACATTTGCAGGCTTTATGACTTCACAGTCAGAGTTGAATATCATAATTGTATGTTTACTTACAATTTTAGGCGCCGTACTCGGAGCACTTGTATTATATAGCATTGGTGCTCTTATAGGAGAAGAACGTTTATATAAATTTATACATAAACGTGGCAAATATATAGGTATCAAAACACAAGACTTAGATAAGACCATTCAATGGTTAGATAAATATGGACATTGGGCTATCTTTTTAGGACGCTTTATCCCAATTGTCAGAACACTCATTTCATTACCAGCTGGTATAACTAAAATGAACTTACCCGTATTTATACTTTTAACAGCAATCGGCACAGGTATGTGGAATATATTTCTTATCATGCTCGGTAAAATGTTAGGCAATCATTGGCATCAAATTCTCATATATGTAGGTATGTATTCTAAAGTGTTTATTGTAATCATCGCGATTGCAGTACTATACGTCCTATACTTATGGTATAAACGCATTAAAGAAACACGTGTTAATTAAATCCAAACAAAACCCAAAACCACTTTTTTACAAGTGGTTTTGGGTTTTTATTTATGATTAATTGTTAAAGATACTCTTATTAAATTCCATAATAGTGAACTATATTTACGATATACTAAATATCTTGGTTCCCATTCTGGATAAAATTTTTGTTTATAATTTCGTAATCCTTGGAAGCTATATAAACCATTCATATTTTCGAATACTTTTGCTGCAAATTTTTCTCTTAAATATGCGTATTGATTATGTCCTACATTGGATAACGTAGCCATTCCCATATTAAATTGTTTGTAGCCTTGTTCTTGTGCCCATAACAACATATGGATATATAAAGCGTCCATCATTGGTAGTTCTACTTCTTTGTTCCATCTAATTAGATCTACGGATATGGAATCATTATAATTTGTATACATTAATGAACAGAAACCTACTATTTCATTGCCATCATTTCTTATAACTGCGATTGGTGCTTTATTTAAATAATCTTCATCAAATGACCCAACTGAAAAGCTCATTTCTTTCTTGTCACCTAACCAGCCGTCACTAATAGATTTCAACATGTCAATATCATCTTTTGCAAATGGCGCTTCTATTATTTCAAATTGATAGCCTTCTGATGCCATTTTATTATGAGTTGCACGCATACCACGTTTTTTCTTACCAGATAAACTGAATGTTTCGAGGTCTATGAGTGCTTCTTCTCCTAATTTGAAAAAGACATTTCCATAATCATGATATAAAGAAAGTAATTTACTTTGTACTTGATAGAAAATAATATCATGACCTAAAAAATGCATTTGATCATAAAATTCTTTTAATACTTCATGATATTTATCAGAGTTACCGACTGGATCACCTAACACGATAACTGCATTCATCTTATGTCGATACATAATAAAGACATCTTCATCTTTATTAACATAAAATGATTTATCTCCTGTAAATGCTAAGTGACTCACATATGAACCTTGATTTTGGTCGATAATAGACTGTATCGTTTCATATGTAGCATTTGTATATAAACTTTTTTGGAATCTTTTTGAGAGTATATATGTTATGCACATACCGATTAAACATAAGATCGCAAGTGCAATTAAGAACATTGTAAACACAGCATATTTATCAAATTTAGTGACTTCATGTGGATATAAATTCAAATAATTTTTAGTGACAATTCTATTGAAAATAAACATTGTTAAAATTAATATACCACTTAAAACTATTTTCATAGGTGTAACAATCTTTTTGACAACGAGCGCATTTTTGTAGCCGATAAATAATAATACTAATAGTATCGTTAACCATAAAAATGCAATGATTGTACTATTCGTTAATATAGATACGACTAACATCACGATGACAGAAATTATGCTCATGAGAATAGATCGCATCGTACCAGACATAACGCCTTTAGCACAAATAAGTAACATAAGTGTAGAAGCTGTATGAAGTGCTAATAAGATTGAATAAAAAGTATAATGATGTGAGTAAATAGCATCATATAAGATTAAAATGTGATTAAAATAAAGTACAAATCCTGTAATACCTGATAACAAACCTAGCGCCAATGTTGGTACTTTGGTCATAAAATCACTCTGTACAGACTTTATGAATGATGTTGTATCAACTGCTGGTGTATAGAATTTACTTTCTTCGATGTATTTTTTAGCGATACTACCAAATTCAAATGTAGATAAACCAAGTGCTATAATAAATGGGAAGAAGTAATAAGCAACTCTATAGAGTAACAACGCTAATAATACTTTTTCTTCAGGTACACCAAGCGACTTAATACCTAATAAGATCACTAAATCAAATGCACCAAATCCCCCGGGTATCATACTAATTAATCCTGATAAGGCTGCAACAACAAATATCCCAACTAAGTGAGCAAAGTCTACATGAATATGTAATGCTTTCAAAATGACAAATAATAAGTAGCTCGCCGCAATCCATTCGAGTGCAGATACAATTGTAAATTTAAATCCAAGCAGTCTGTCTCGACTTATAGAAGGTTTCAAATACGACACAACTATAAATAAAGGAAGAAACAAACTGCCAATATATATGACAATTTTAGCCCATGAAATATCAGCTAGTAATGCATCCGCATTAAAAACACGAAATACAATAAGTACACATAATAAACTTAAACCGCTTAACATGGATAACAATAACAATGAAACACTTTTAACTAAATCTTTCTTATCTTCAACGTCATTTCTATAAGAATAAATTCTTAAACCAGCACCTATTAATCCACCAAATCCTAAAATACTGTTAAACGTGTTAATAATATAGCTAATGGATAAAACTTTATGTATTGGTAAACTAATTTTTAAAGACTGTTTTAGCATCATGTCGTATAGAGATAAAACAGAAACGGAAAGTACACCTAATATAATGATGCCTACAAAATAAAATGTATTCATTTCTCTAAAAAGCACGATTGTCTTTTTAAAGTCGATTTTTCCTAATTCATTATGCAATACAAAGACAACGATGCATAATATGATACATATAAATAAAACTTTTAATATTGGCAAAATTTTCTTTCGATTTAATAGTCTCATATTCTAACCTTCTTTTATTTTGTAATACTCCCAAATAATACCATATAAATATACAAATTAAAATGTTTAAAAAAGACTGCCATTAAGCTTCAAAAAGTTAAAGGCAGTCTATAGTTATAGTTTATTCTTTTTCATGTACAACTTCTTCATCTTTAAACTCGTATGGACCTGAGTCATCTTGATAATACTTATTATAGCGACGTTTAAATAATGTGAAGAGATGTGTCACTGCTACTTTAATAATAGCATATGCTGGAATACCTAAAATAACCCCTAGTATACCTGCTAAATTACCTGCACATAACAATACAAAGATAATTGTTAAAGGATGAATTTGCATTGTTTTACCCATAATATTTGGTGAAATAAAATGTCCTTCTAAAAATTGAACTGCAGCCCAAACAATTGCAAGTTTCAATAACATGAACGGTGAATCAATTGCAGCTAAAATAATTGCTGGTGAAATAGCGATAATTGGACCTAAATACGGTACAACACTAGTCACAGCAGCAATACTTGCTAATGTTAAAGCATAGTCTAATCCAATGATTGAATAACCGATAAATAGTAATACACCAATACAGAAAGCAACAATCATTTGACCTTGAATATAAGAACCAACTTGAACATTCATCTTATCAATTAAATCATGTGTATCTTTTCTGAATTTTGGTGGCATTAATCTAATAAAGTAATTTCTGAATTTCGCGCCATCTTTAAGTAAAAAGAATAATACAAATGGGAATGTAATAATGATCACAACAACATGTGTAATTGTAGATACAAATGTTTGGAACTTATTACTAAAATCTCCTACTGAATTAGATATTTTCTTAGGAATATCGCTAAAGTTCTGTTGGAACCAATTTTGAGCTTGTGTATAGTAATCCGCTACAAATGAATTTTGAGAAAGCTCTTTTAATTTATCACTAAATTCATCGAAATATGTAGGTAAATTTTTAGATAAACTCTCAACTTGATGTTGTACAACAGGTATTAATAACGTCACAATTAGTGTAAATGCTGCGATAATCACACATAATAATATGATGATTCCCCATAATCTAGAGATGTTAAACCTTTCCATAAAATTAATTAAAGGATTAAACAAATAGAATGCAACAAATGCAACAATAATTGGGCCAATTAAAGTTGTCGTAATTGTCACGATAGGTTCAAAAACAAATGAAACATGTTGGAAAATAAATATTGTTAACCCTATCAAAATCAATAATCCTAAAATAAAATAAATATCACGTCCACCGAAAAACTGCATAAAACGTGTTGTTTTATTAAAAGTATTATTGGAATGCTTTTCTTTTTCCAAAATAAGCCCTCCTCTTAAAGATTTATAATCTATTATACCCTAATCGAATCACTTTAAAAACAAAAATTTACATTTATAGTTTACATAATAATATTATAAACGCTTAATTTAGAATATAAAAAGAAGATACACCATGAAGATGTATCTTCTCATCCATAAAAGTCTTATTTAACGACTAATATTTTATCACCTTGTTCAACTGTACCTGTTGTTAATACTTCTAATGAAGAATCACCAAGATTAGTCACTACAATTGGCGTTATAGTACTATCAGCATTTTCTTTAATGAAGTCTAAATCAACTTTCATTAATGGTTGACCTTTAACAATATCTGTATCAGCTTCCGCTAAAATTTCAAATCCTTTACCTTCTAATTTAACTGTTTCTAAACCGAAGTGGATTAATAATTCAACACCGTCATTAGATTCTAAACCAATCGCATGTTTTGTAGGGAATGTCATTTTCAATTTACCATCAAATGGTGCAACAACTTCACCAGTTTCAGGAATAATTGCAACGCCGTCACCCATCATTTTTTCAGAGAATACTTTATCTGGTACTTCAGAGATGTTAACAACTTCACCTTTAATTGGTGCATAAATTGTTGCGCCACCTTCAGCTAAAATAGCAGCACTTTCTTGATCGCCTTCTTCAGTAACAGTTGTTTCATCAGGTTTCGTAATTTCACCTGAAATGATACGTGCCATATCGTGTTTAATTTGATCTGATTTAGGTCCAAAAATAGCTTGGATATTGTTACCGACTTCAAGTACACCTGATGCTCCTAAACTTTTCAGTTCATCTTTGTTTACTTCAGATTTATTTAATACTTCAACACGTAAACGCGTAATACATGCATCTAAATGTTTGATGTTTTCTTTACCACCCATTGCATCTAATACATCGAATGGAAGCTCTGCTACTGAACTATTGCGTGATTCAGATTCTTTATCTTCACGACCAGGAGTTTTTAAGTTAAATTTCTTAATCGCAAATGTAAATAAGAAGTAATAAACTAGCGCATAAATAATACCTACTGGAATAACAAGTAGTGCATTTGTACGATCCCAGTTTAACAAACCGTATAATACGTAATCGATAAATCCACCAGAGAATGTCATACCAATTTGAATATGTAGTAGATGCATCAATAAGAATGATGTACCTGCTAAAATAACATGAATACCGTATAATACTGGTGCTACGAATAAGAATGAGAACTCTAAAGGTTCAGTAATACCTGTTAAGAATGATGTTAAACCTGCAGATAACATTAAACCGCCGACAACTTTTTTACGCTCTGGACGAGCTTGACGATAGATTGCATATGCTGCAGCTGGTAAACCAAACATCATAAATGGATATTTACCAGTTGTGAATGCACCCGCTGTAAATGGTACACCGTCTTTAACTTGTGCCATAAATATTCTTTGGTCACCACGAACTAATTCACCTGCAGAATTTACATAGTTACCAAATTCAAACCAGAATGGTGAGTAGAAAATGTGATGTAATCCAAATGGAATTAAAGCACGTTCGATAATACCAAATATAAATGTTGTTAAAGCTAAGTTCTTATCTAATAAGAATGTAGATAAGTTATTTAAGCCATCTTGAATTGGTGGCCATGCAAATGAAAGAATAATACCTGCAATAATTGCTATTACAGATGTTGCGATAGGTACAAATCTTTTACCCGCAAAGAATCCTAAAAATGGTGGTAAGTTGATATTATAATATTTGTTGTAACACCATGCTGCAAGAGCACCCATTATAATACCACCAAACACCCCTGTTTGAAGTGTTGGAATACCAAGAACTAATGCGTTTGCTGGATCTTTAGCAGTTTGCCCTAAAGTTTTAGCGCCTTCAGCATAACTATAAATGTCATCAATTGAAATACCTTTAACAACTCCCATTGTTGTATTCATAATAAGGTAACCAACTAATGCTGCCAATGCTGCAACACCATCTCCTCCAGCTAAACCTAATGCTGTCCCGAGTGCGAATAGTAATGGTAAATTATCAAAGATAATTTGACCAGATGATTCCATTACTGAAGCTATCATGACAATAACATCAGATTTTAACCAAGGTGCAATTTCAACGAATTGATCGTTCTGCATTGCATTACCAAACGCAAGTAAAATACCCGCTGCTGGTAAAATCGCAACTGGTAACATTAATGCTTTACCAATACGTTGCAATTGTCCAAAGAACTTTTTAAACATAATTAATACCCTCCTAATTGTTTAACTTCGTAAATCACGGCATGAAAAAAGGCATGAGCAAAGAAACTTACCATTACGGTAAAGTCTATTTGCTCATGCCTGATCGTATCAGTAACACGCAATTTATAAGTTATTATTAAAGTGCTGGATGTGCATTGTTAAATATGCCAACTCAGATTGATATACTGGCTTCTTCAATTGTGTTTGCATCATCTTCACTATCTTTACGGATATATTATAGCACAATGGATATTGCGCTTTCAATAGTGTTTCGATATTAGTTGCATCTGGAATTCGTTCATCTGCCAATACTCTTTGAATCGCAAAGTGAAGGTGCCGAACAAAACGACTATAATTAATACTATTTTTATTAATATCAACTTCTAGGCCTTCTTCTATTATAATGATTGCTTTTTGAATAATCGCTTTTATATTGTGTATATCACGAATTGAATGATTCACTTCTGCAGAGTGAATATGTAAAGCAATAAATCCTGCTTCTGATTCAATAAACTGTAAATTTAATTTTTCGTTTAATGCTTTAACAGCTTTTTCTGCTATTTGATATTCCCTCGGATAAAGCAGTTCTGTCTCTTTTAAAAAAGGATTATGAACATGTATACCTTCTTTAATACGCTTGATCGCAAATAACATATGGTCTGTTAAAGATATTAATGTCTTTTCACTAACACTTCCACCCAACTGTTTATCAATACCATTTACAACTTCTAAAACGATACTAAACACTTCATCATTTGTACCATCTAATAATTGCTTATATTTATTTTTATCATTTTCAGATTCTAATAAATATACCTTTTCGATTAAATCTGTATTAATTTCTTCACCTTGTTTTTTTCCGAAACCAATTCCCTTACCAACTAATATAACTTCTTTATCATAATAATTAGCAACTAACACATTATTATTTAATGCCTTTTCGATAATGTATTTTCCCATATCTTAAACCTCATTCTGAAGACCTATTACATATTATACATTTGATGATAATATAATGATAGATATATTTTATATCAATAAATTTGAGGATGTGCAAACATATGAAAAAAACAAAACTATATATAATAAGTGTTCTTGCTGTTTTATTATTATCTACTATTCTATATCCGAAACATCAAGCCCATGCGGTAACTGAAGAGGCTTGGGATAATGCCGTTACTGTTTACGGTGCAGCATTACAAAATAATACAAGTGCTAAAGATACAACTTCAAACTTATTAGGTACTAAAAACAGTGACAAGACAACTTACGTTACTGCTGATGATTTAAATAAATACTTAAATATGCAATCATCAAATGATGTCTTAAAATCAAGTATTCGTATTACAAAGACTTCTAAAGGCAGTGGTCTTAACTTAACGATTAATCAAGACCAAGGTCAAATTACAAAAGTAACAAAAGACACATATAAAAATGCATTAATGACAGCTGGTATTAAAGATGCTGATGTAACAATTGCTTCAAGTGAAGATGTTACAGGTGAAAGTGCATTAGCTGGTGTATACAAAGCATTTGAAGAACAAGGTGAAGAAGTAGATTCAAATAGAACACAAGTCGCTCAAGAAGAGTTATCTACAATTAACCAAATAACTGAAGAAAATAAAGGTCAAGAAGGATTTTCTCAATCACAATTAAACAAAACGATTGCAGAATCTAAACAAGCAGTAGCTGAAAAGTCAGGTAATGTAACAATCAATGAAATTACAAATATCGTTAACCAAAAAATCGAAGACAATGGTTTAACAAACGTTATTAATGATAACCAAATTAATATGATTGTTAATGTTATTGATAAAGCACAAAAAGACGGTGTCTTTAGCGGTGAAAATGCAAAAGATTTTATAAATAACTCGAAAGATTATGTTAATGATTTAGTTAAATCTGATGAATTTAAAGATGCAAAGAAAAAAGCTGAAGATTTAGGTAATGATATTAAAGACAAACTTCAAGACGAAGGTTTCTGGGATAAACTTGTAAATGCCATTAAAGATATCTTCAATTCAATTGTAAACTTATTTAAATAAAATGAAAACGCCATGGACACGTGTCCATGGCGTTTTCATTTTATTTATCTTCGTCTTTAACATCATCTTTAATATTTTCAAATGTATCTTCTTTAGGTTCTTCATACTTTGTTTTTACTTCAGATGATTGTTCTGTTGTTTCTTTTTTATTTATTGTTGCATAAGGGTTTTCACCCCATGCTTCGATATTATTAAAGTTACCTTTTAAGTTTTCAATCTTAAATACCGGATTTAACTTACGCTTTCTTTGTGCACGATAATCTTTAGCAACTTCAAATACGACAGTTGCAAGACCAAATAATGCTACGATATTGATAATCGCCATTAATCCCATAAATAGATCTGCTGTATCCCATACTGTTTGAACTTGTACTACTGAGCCAACAAAGACCATTGCTACAACTAAAAGTCTGAAGACAAACATAACAAATTTATTTTTAGTTAAATATTCAATATTTGATTGACCGTAGTAATAGTTACCAATTATTGAAGAGAATGCAAACATAAATACGGCTAGCGTTAAGAATATACCACCAAATTCACCTACATGTGTTATCAGTGCTTGTTGTGTTACGGCCACACCTTGTGGCGCATCAGCTCCAAATTGTAAATCTGTGTAAAGCAACAACATAATTGCCGTTGCTGAACAAATAATCATTGTATCAAAGAATACACCTAATGATTGTATTAAACCTTGCTTAACTGGATGGCTAACTGCTGCCGTTGCTGCTGCGTTTGCTGCAGAACCCATACCTGCTTCGTTTGAGAACAATCCACGTTTAATACCTTGCATAATTGCAAATCCCATTGCCCCACCAAATGCAGGATGGAAACCAAATGCACTTCTTACGATATTTTGAATCATTGGCCAAATTTGATCAACATTCATAAATAGGATATAACCAACTAAACCAATATATCCAACTGCCATAATTGGAACGATAAATGAAGATACTGTTGCAATACTTCTTACCCCACCAAAGATAACTAATGCTGTAATAATAGCCAAGATAATGCCTGTTATCACATTTGAAAATTCATATTGTTCATTTAAAGAAGCAGCAATCGTATTAGATTGAACTGTGTTAAATACAAATGCAAACGTTACAGTTATGAGAATTGCAAACACAACACCAAGCCATTTCTGACCTAAACCACGTTCTATGTAATATGCTGGTCCACCACGGAACCCACCTTCTTTATCTTTTACTTTATATACTTGTGCTAATGTTGCTTCAAAGAATGCACTTGCTGCACCAATAAATGCAATAACCCACATCCAAAATACTGCACCTGGGCCACCTAATACAATCGCAGTTGCAACACCTGCGATATTACCAGTACCAACACGAGAAGCAGCACTTATTGCAAATGCTTGGAAAGAAGATATACCTTTTCTTCCATCCTCTAATGTTTCAGGCTTTTCAAAAATGACTCTAAACATTTCTGGTAACCATCTAAGTTGTACTACTCTAGAACTTATTGTAAAAAATACGCCAGCTAGTAGTAATAGGAAAATTAAGTTTTGAGTCCAAATTAAATCATTACCCCATTGAACAAAGTTATGAAACCAACCTGGGATATAACTATCAAAATCCTTCAAAGAAATCCCTCAATTCTAATAATATAGTCATAATAAATCGCTATCATGATTTTACCATGTGCCATTCATTATGACTATAATTTTTTAATCTATTGCTTTTTCTTCAAAATATGCATTAATTATGTGACCGAAGTCATTCTCGTCAACAACAAATCGACCATTTGTATATCGTTCACTAAAGTTAAAGTCTTTAGTATTAACTTTGACTTGATTTTTTTCTGAAATCATCACACATGTTTCATCTTCTGCTATTGTTCTAGCAAATACGATTCTATGTGCTTTAGATTTTAGTTCTTTTAAAATCATTAAGCCACGTTGAGATCTTTTAGCAGGTACAAATTGTTCTGCTTTCATTCTTTTAACTGAACCACGATCCGTCACAATAAAAACAGATTGATTATTTGGTAATTTATCTGTCATTACAACTTTATCATTGTCTTTTAAGTTGATAGATTTAACACCTGCTGCTTTCAAACCAATGTCGGATAATTCATCTGTATCATAAGTTAAGCTCATACCTTTTTCAGTAATCACTGTTATAAGTTCATCGTTTACTATTTTCAGTACGGAAACAACTTCATCGTCACCTTTAAGTTTAATGGCAACGAGTGGTTTTGTAATTCTGCTCGCTTTAAATTTATCATTTGTAGACTTTTTGATCATGCCGTTTTTCGTCGCGATAATATAATTAGACGATGGCTTGAAATCTGTTTCTTTATTAACAGAAATGACACGTTCGTCATCATCAATTGGAATCATTTGTGAAATATGTTTACCAAGATCTTTCCACTTTAAGTCCACAATTTCATGTACGGGTATAAATAAGTAATTACCTTTATTTGTGAATACAATTAACGTATCTTGTGTATTCATTTTTTCGTGCATTAATAAGTAATCACCGTCTTTGAGTCCTACCTCATCAACACCGCTTGCGATATAACTTCTATTAGAAGTACGTTTAATGTATCCATCATGCGTGACAGAAACGATTGTTTCTTCACTCGGAACTAAAATTTCTTTTTCAATTTTAATTTCTTCGATTTTTTCTTCGATTTCAGTTAACCGTTCATCAGCAAATTCTTTTCGAACAGCTCTAAGTTCGTTCTTAATGACTTTAAGTAATGATTTTTCATTTTCTAAAATATCTTTTAAGCGTTCGATAGTTTGTTTGAGTTCATCAAATTCATTTTCTAAAGAAACAATATCTGTATTTGTTAATCTATAAAGTTGTAACATCACGATTGCTTCAGCTTGTTCTTCAGTAAATTCATATTTCGCAATTAAATTCTCTTTCGCATCACGTTTGTTTTTAGAAGCTCTAATTGTTTCAATAACTTCATCTAAAATAGACAATGCTTTAATTAAACCTTCGACGATATGCATGCGTTTTTGTGCTTGAGATAATTCATATTGAGAACGTCTTGTTACGACTTCTTTTTGGTGTTCAATATAGCTTTCTAGAATTTGTTTAAGTCCTAATAATTCAGGTCTTCTATTATTGATTGCAACCATATTAAAATGATATAGCACTTGTAAGTCTGTGTTCTTGTATAGATAATTTAGAACACCTTCGCTATTAATATCTTTCTTAAGTTCAATTGCAATTCGTAAACCTTCTCTATCCGTTTCATCACGAACTTCTACGATTCCTTCTATTTTCTTATCAGCTCTGAGTTCATCAATTTTCTTAACTAATGTACCTTTGTTTACTTCAAATGGTACTTCAGTTACGACGATTTGTTCTCTTCCGCCTCTAATTTTTTCTATTTCTACTTTACTTCTAACAACTATTTTACCTTTACCTGTTTTATAGGCTTTCTTAATACCATCTAACCCTTGAATAATACCGCCAGTTGGGAAATCTGGTCCTTTGATATGTTCAATTAATTCATCTACAGTTGTACTTGGTTTATCGATAAGCTTTAATGTCGCATCGATGACTTCTCCTAGATTATGCGGTGGAATATCAGTTGCATAACCTGCTGAAATACCTGTAGATCCATTGACTAATAAGTTAGGATACCTAGCTGGTAATACCATCGGCTCCATCGCTGTATCATCAAAGTTTTGTACATGTTCAACTGTTTCTTTATCTATATCTTGTAATAACACTTCGGCTAGTTTACTTAATTTAGCCTCAGTATAACGCATTGCTGCAGGAGGGTCATTATCAATACTACCGTTATTACCGTGCATTTCTATTAGTACATGTCTCAATTTCCAATCTTGACTCATACGTACCATTGCATCGTAAACAGAAGAATCACCATGTGGATGATAATTACCGATTACGTTACCAACAGTTTTAGCACTTTTTCTAAAGTTTCTATCATACGTATTACCGTCTTTATACATCGCAAATAATATTCTACGTTGTACTGGTTTCAATCCATCTCGTACATCAGGAAGCGCACGGTCTTGAATGATATATTTACTATATCTACCAAATCTATCTCCAATTACATCTTCTAAAGGAAGGTTTTGAATTTGTTCAACCATTATTTAACTTCCTCCTCTAATGATTCTACTTCATCATCAAGTACTTGAATGTCATCACTTTCAAGTATACTTTGATCTTCTTGCATACCAAATTGAACGTGTCTTTCAATCCATTCTCTACGTGGTTCAACTTTGTCACCCATTAATGTTGTCACTCTTCGTTGTGAACGTACTTCATCATCAATACTTACTCTAATTAATGTTCTTGTTTCAGGATCCATTGTTGTTTCCCATAGTTGATCGGCATTCATTTCACCTAAACCTTTATAACGTTGAAGTGTGAAACCTTTACCAATTTTCTTCATTAATACTTCTAAATCTTCATCCGTCCATGCATATTCAACTTGTTTTGACTTACCTTTACCTTTTTCTAATTTATATAAAGGTGGTAATGCAATATATACTCTACCTGCTTCTAATAGCGGTCTCATATACTTGAAGAAGAAAGTTAATAATAATACTTGAATATGCGCGCCATCAGTATCGGCATCTGTCATAATAATCACTTTGTTGTAGTTACTATCTTCAATATTAAAGTCTGCACCTACACCAGCACCTATTGTATGAATAATCGTATTGATTTCTTCATTTTTAAAGATATCTTCAAGTTTAGCTTTTTCTGTATTAATAACTTTACCTCTTAACGGTAATATTGCTTGGAATTTACGATCGCGCCCTAATTTAGCTGATCCTCCGGCAGAATCCCCTTCGACTAAATAAAGTTCGTTTTTCTCTGTATTTTTACTTTGTGCTGGCGTTAATTTACCAGATAATAAAGTTTCTTTACGTTTGTTTTTCTTACCATTTCTAGCTTCTTCACGTGCTTTTCTCGCTGCTTCACGTGCTTGTGATGCCTTAATCGCTTTTTTAAGTAATGCTTTTGATAATTGACCTTTCTCTTCTAAGTAGAAAGGAAGTTGATCTGACATTACAGAATCAACAGCTGCACGTGCTTCTGTTGTACCTAATTTAGACTTAGTTTGTCCTTCAAACTGTAATAAATCTTCTGGAATTCTTACAGAAATAATAGCTGTTAGACCTTCACGAATATCGCTTCCATCAAGGTTTTTATCTTTTTGTTTAAGTTCACCGATTTTACGAGCATATTCATTAAACACACGTGTAAATGCTGTCTTTAAAGCTGTTTCATGTGTTCCACCGTCTTTAGTACGAACATTATTAACGAAACTTAGAATTGTTTCAGAATATTGGTCATTAAATTGAAAACTAATATCTACTTCAATTCCATTTGATTCGCCACTAAACATAGCAACATCATGTAACACGTCTTTGCCTTCGTTTAAATAATTAACAAATTCTTTAATACCGTCTTCATAATGATAAAATACTTCTCTCGGTTCTTCTCCCCTTAAATCCGTTACTTTTATTTTAAGTGCTCTCAGTAAAAATGCTGATTCTTGAAGTCTTTCGCATAACGTTTCAAAGTTAAAATGTGTTGAAGCTTTAAATATTTTAGAGTCTGGTTTGAAATGGACCGTCGTACCTGTTTTACGTGTTTTCCCCTTTTTCTCTAATGTTGTTACAGGTACACCACCGTTTTTGAATTTTTGTTTATAAATATGTCCTTCTCTATAAATCGTTACTTCTAACCATTCACTCAAAGCATTAACGACCGAAGCACCTACGCCGTGTAGTCCACCAGATGTTTTATAGCCACCTTGACCGAATTTACCACCGGCATGAAGGACAGTAAATATAACTTCAGGTGTTGGTTTACCAGTCTTATGTAATCCTGTAGGCATCCCCCTACCGTTATCATAAACAGAAATACTATTATCTTTATGAATGGTCACTTCGATTTCCGTACCGAAGCCATTTAAAATTTCATCAACAGAGTTATCTACTATTTCATATACTAAATGGTGAAGTCCGCGGACATCTGTTGAACCAATGTACATACCAGGTCTTTTTCTTACTGCTTCTAAACCTTCGAGTACTTGTATTGAATCTTCACCATATTGAACTTTTGCTTGTTTATTCAATATTTCTCCTCCTACAAACGTACGTTCGTTTCTTTTACTTTACAATAGTTATTTTGTTATAAATCCCTAGAAAATGCAAGTCCTATCCCTAATTGTGGTACAATTTCCCTTTACATTGTAATGACAATATCATATTTTTAAATAGTAACCGATATACAGTTATGGTAAACTATTAGTACCTGCTATCAAAGGAGTGTTTCAATAATGACATTTGTTGTTATTATACTTAGCTACTTAGTTGGATGTTTCCCAAGTGGCCTTGTGTTAGGTAAGTTATTTTATAAAAAAGATATTCGACAATTTGGAAGTGGCAACCTGGGTGCTACAAATACATTTAGAGTATTAGGAAAAAAAGCTGGATTTATCGTGATGTTTTTAGACATCTTCAAAGGTTTTATTGTAGTTTTCTTCCCAATATGGTTTAATGTAGATATTCCTAGCATATTTGTAGGTATTTGTGCGGTAGTCGGACATGTATTTCCAATATTTTTAAAATTCAAAGGTGGAAAAGCCGTTGCAACAAGTGCAGGTGCAGTTCTAGGTGTACATCCGATACTATTAATTATACTAGCTATTATATTCTTTGTAATTCTATATTTAACTAAATATGTATCATTATCTAGTATTGTAGCGGGTATAAGTTGTTTTATAGGTGCTATTATCATTGGTGATATACCATTCTTAATCGTATCTATTGCAATATTGGTTATACTACTCGTCAGACACCAATCAAATATTATAAGAATATTCAAAGGACAAGAACCAAAAATCAAATGGATGTAAAGGAGAATGCACTATGAATTTAGAAATTACTGAAAAAGCTATCGAATGGTTTAAAGACGAATTAGAATTCAATGATGATCAAGCCTTACGATTTTTCGTTCGTTATGGCGGTGAATTTCAGTTAAAACAAGGCTTCTCACCCGCATTTACTGTAGAAGAATTAAGTTCTTCTGAAGTTGGTTTTAAAGACGTGAAAAACGATATTCCATTTTTTATTGATGAAAAAGATTTATGGTACTTCGATGATAATGACTTAGTAATTGATTTAAATGACAATGGAGAAATTAAATATGAAGTCAAAGCTTCAAGATAAACTATAAAAGCAGATGTATTTCGTGTATTTAGCGAAACACATCTGCTTATTTATTATAGTTTACGGTCTACACCTTGTTCAGTTTCTTCGTGAATTTTTAAATATGCATTATGCCATTCAGGGAAACTTTTATCTAGTCTAATTGGTCTGTTTGAACCTTTTTTCAAGCATACATGTGTTGTAGATCCTGTTGACACAACTTCTCTTTGTTCATTTAATATCTCGTAAGAATAAATTGATCTTATTGGTGAATAATGAGAAATCCACGTTTTAATGATAACTTTTTCTGGATATGTTATAGACTTTTTATAAGTAATATTCAAATCAACAACAGGAGAAATAATACCTGCATTTTCCATATCTGCGTAACTAAATCCTGCTTTATAAATGTAGTCTGTTCTTGCTACTTCAAACCAAATGGCATAATTTGCATGATAAACAACGCCCATTTTATCCGTCTCTGCATATCTAACATCTATTGGTGTTTCACTATAAATCATGATTCAATCCCTCTTTCTAAATTCCTTAACCTAATCATAACATAAATATAATTACGCCTGTGATTATATTCTTTTATATACATATATTTAATGTTTATATAAAAAGCAGTAGACATTCAATTTACAAAGAATATCTACTGCTCTTATATGAATTAGCTTTATATTATTGTGCTAATTTATTTCTTAATACCATTTGTAGTATACCACCGTGTCTGTAGTAGTCAATTTCAACTTCAGAGTCGAATCTTGCTAAAGCTTCAAATTCAGTAACTTTACCATCTTCGCTTGTAGCTGTTACTTTAAGAATATCACGTGGTTTAACACCTTCATGAATATCTACTGAAATTGCTTCTCTACCTGTTAAGCCTAAGCTATCTGCTGAGTCACCTTTTTTAAATTGTAAAGGTAATACACCCATCATAACAAGGTTAGAACGGTGAATACGTTCATAACTTTGAGCAATAACTGTTTTAACACCTAAAAGATTTGTACCTTTAGCTGCCCAGTCACGAGAAGAACCCATACCGTAGTCATTACCAGCAAGCACACATAAACCAATACCATTTTCTTGATATTTCATTGAAGCATCAAAGATAGGCATTACTTCTTCTGTTGGCCAATAAGTTGTAAATCCACCTTCAGTTCCAGGTGCTAATTGGTTCTTAATACGAATGTTAGCAAAAGTACCTCTCATCATAACTTCATGGTTACCACGACGAGAACCGTATGAGTTAAAGTCTCTAATTGCTACATCATGGTCTTGCAAGTATTTACCAGCTGGTGTATCTTTACCGATTGCACCTGCAGGAGAAATATGGTCAGTTGTAACTGAGTCACCAAATTTACCCATTACTCTTAAATCACTTAAAGGTTGAATATCTTTTGGTTCTTTAGATAAACCTTGGAAGAATGTAGGGTTTTGGATATATGTTGAACTTGGATCAAAGTCATATAATGGTTGATCTGTCGTTTCAATTTGATTCCAAACTTCATTAGATTCAAATACTGTTTTGTATTCTTCTCTAAATAATTCAGGTGTAACAACTGATAATACAGTGTCTCTAACTTCTTCAATTGATGGCCAGATGTCTTTTAAGTATACATCTTCACCATTAGATCCTTTACCGATTGGATCGTTTTGTAAATCGATATCAACAGTACCAGCTAATGCATAAGCAACAACTAATTGTGGTGATGCTAAGTAGTTAGCTTTAACTAATGGATGAATACGACCTTCGAAGTTACGGTTACCAGATAATACTGAAGTAACAAGTAAATCTTCTTCAGCAATCGCTTTTTCAATTTCAGGTAATAATGGACCTGAGTTACCGATACAAGTTGTACAACCATAACCAACTAAGTTGAATCCAAGATCATCTAAATACTCTTGTAATCCAGCATCGCGTAAATAACCTGTAACAACTTTTGAACCAGGTGCCAATGAAGTCTTAACGTAATCTGGTACTTTTAAGCCTTTTTCGATTGCTTTTTTCGCTACTAAACCTGCACCTAACATTACATATGGGTTAGAAGTGTTTGTACAAGAAGTAATGGCTGCTATTGCAATGTCACCAGTCTTCATTGAAGTCTTCGTACCATCTTGTAATTCAATATCTACAGATTTATCAAATTCTGATTTATCGAAACCATGACCTTGGTTACCTGCTGGTGCAGTCACTGAATCAACAAATGATTTTTTCATGTCGCTTAATTTGATTAAATCTTGTGGACGTTTAGGACCAGATAATGATGCTTCAACTGTTGATAAATCTAGATCTACAACATCTGTATATGTTGGTTCTACATTTTCAGCATTGAAGAACATATTGTTTTCTTTTAAGTATTTCTCTACGACATTAACTTGTTCTTCAGAACGTCCAGTTAATCGTAAGTAACTTAATGATTCATCATCTACTGGGAAGAAACCACATGTAGCACCATATTCAGGCGCCATGTTAGCAATTGTTGCTCTGTCTGCTAATGGTAATTTTTCTACACCAGGACCAAAGAATTCAACAAATTTACCTACAACACCTTTTTTACGTAACTCTTCAGTTACACGTAAAGCTAAGTCAGTAGCTGTTGTACCTTGTGGTAATTCGTTTGTTAATTTAACACCGATAACTTCAGGAACTGGGAAGTATGAAGGTTGTCCAAGCATACCTGCTTCGGCTTCAATACCACCTACACCCCAACCTAATACTCCAATACCGTTAATCATTGTTGTATGTGAGTCAGTACCTACTAAAGTATCTGGGTAAGTTACAAGTTCATTTTCTTCTTCTCTAATGTGTACAACGCTTGCTAAGTATTCCAAGTTAACTTGGTGAACAATACCAGTAGCTGGTGGTACAGCACGATAGTTATCAAACGATTTTGTTGCCCAGTTTAAGAATTGGTAACGCTCGATATTGCGTTCGAATTCTAATTTCATATTCATTTCTAATGAATTTGGTAATGCATAGCTATCTACTTGTACAGAGTGGTCAATAACTAAATCAACTGGTACTTCAGGGTTGATTTTAGATACATCTCCACCAACATCATCCATAGCTTTACGTAAAGAAGCTAAGTCTACAACTGCAGGTACACCTGTGAAGTCTTGTAGAATAACACGTGATGGTTTAAATGGTACTTCTGCATTAGCATCGTTAGATTTACCCCATTTTGCTAAATTCATAATATGTTCTTCTTTAATGACACGTCCATCAAACTGTCTTAATACTGATTCTAATAATACACGAATAGAATAAGGTAGTTTATCAACATTAGATAAACCTAATTCGTCTAATGTTTTTAAGCTATAAAACGTGTATGTTTTGCCGTTCAATTCAAAAGATTTTTTAGATTGTTCTTTTAAACTTGAGCTCATTATTAGTTCCCCCTTTAAAATTGTGCAAGTTAATGCTTCATATACAATTGTATAATCAATACTTTAGTAAAACAATACATTGCGCTTAAAAATGAATATATTTATCATTCAAGTTTATAATAGGATATTATAAGTTTTTCTTATGTATTTTTAATTATACATAATTTTTAGTTATTAATTGATAATGATTATCAACTATAATTTAAAAAAAGACTGAGACATCAATTTGTCTCAGTCTATCACTTATTAATCTTCCATTTCTCTTGCTAAACGACGTTGTTCTTTTAATTCTTGTTCATATTCTCGTTTAGATTTTTCTACATATTCTTTCATACGATGCTTATTCGGTGTAATCGATAATCCAAGATATTTTCTTTCTTGGTTTGCATCTTTGTAGAATGCAATTATCATCAAGATGATAATAAAACTAAATGGGAATGCTGAAATAATTGCTGCTGATTGTAGTGCATTTAATCCAGTATCTCCACCTGATAATAACAATACAAACGCGATTAATGATTGCGCGATACCCCAAATTACTTTTACCATACCTGATGGATTTAATGATCCATGAGTTGTTTGCATACCAAGTACGAAAGTAGCTGAGTCAGCTGAAGTTACAAAGAATATACATACTAACGCTAAAGCTAATATAGATAATGCGATACCCATTGGCATTTCATTAAACACACCAAACAATTGCGTTTCAGTAGACATTTTGAATACTTCTGGTGCTTTCTTACCTACTTCAATACCTGTTACGCCAAATACACTGAACCAAATAAAGCTAATGATTGTTGGTACAAGCATAACACCTAGAATAAATTCACGAATAGAACGACCTCTAGAAACGCGGGCAATAAATATACCTACGAATGGACTCCAACTCATCCACCAACCCCAGTAATAAAGTGTCCAAGAATTTAACCAAGTATTTTTTTGTTCGCTTAATGGCGCTACATCGAAACTGTTGAATAAAAAGCTATCGAATAATGCACCTGTTGAAGATGTAAACATGTTTAAAATTAAAATTGTAGGTCCTAGGATTAAAGTAACAATTAATAATAATGAAGCTAAAACTAAATTTGTATTACTTAAATATTGAATACCTTTACTTAAGCCACTCCATGCACTTGCAAGGAATAATATTGTTACGATAATGATGATAATACCTTGAACAACAATGTTATTTGGAACACCAAATAAATATTCTAATCCACCATTGATCTGTAAAGCACCCATACCTAATGAAACGGCAACCCCTACAACAGTTGCGAATACTGATAACACGTCAATAATTGTACCAATAGGACCATCCACTTTATCACCTAATAAAGGTCTTAAAGTTTTAGATAATAATCCTGGTTCACCTTTTCTAAATTGTGCATAAGCAAGTGCTAAAGCTACTACACCATAAATGCCCCATGCATGGAAGCCCCAATGTAAGAAAGTTGAACGCATAGATTCAGTCATTGCTGCTTTTGTTTCTGGACTTGCTGTTGGTGGTGATAAGTAGTGTGACATTGGCTCAGCAGCACCGTAGAATACTAAACCGATACCCATACCAGCACTAAATAGCATTGCAAACCATGATACAGTGTTAAACTCTGGTTTATCCTGTGGTCTACCCAATTTCAGTTTACCAATTGGACTAAATATAATAAACACACAGAAGAACACCATACCTATTGTGATAATCATGTAGTACCAACCAAAGTATGTAGAAATCCAACTACTGATATCACTTGTAACATCACCAAATTTTGTAGGGAAAATCGCACCTATTGCTACGATAATACCAATTACAATTGCTGATGCTGTAAAAACATTTGATAATTTTCTGCCGTTAGGTTGAATTGGCGAATTTGACATTTGCATACTCCTTTCAAAATAACAAACTTTTAATTATGTATTCCCGTTTTAACTAATTTTATTCGTGATATTTTCAAATAAATGCTATATGAAAACAGCAACATTCAACACTTTAACAAATATTACACCTAAAATCAAATTGACTATTTCTTTTTATGCTATATTCATGTATGATAAAATTCGATAAGGAGGTGTTTAATATGTCATTATTAAAAGAATTTAAAGACTTTGCTTTGCAAGGTAACGTTTTAGATTTAGCAATCGCCGTTGTTATTGGTGCTGCCTTTAACAAAATTGTTACATCTTTAGTTGAGAACGTCATAATGCCACTTATTGGATTAATTTTTGGAGAAGTAGACTTCGCTGAAAAATGGTCATTAATGGGTATCAAGTACGGTCTATTCATCCAATCTATCATTGACTTCTTAATCGTCGCATTCGCACTATTTGTATTCATTAAAATTGCAAATACTATTATGAAAAAAGGCGAAGAAGAAGAAGAAGTTGACGAACAAACTGTATTACTTACAGAAATCCGCGACGCTTTACGCGAAAAGTAAGTTTTACATATTTAAAAAACCATCGATTATTGATTGTTCAATAATCGATGGTTTTTTAAATGTTTATTAATCTTCTACTGGACCTTCTTCTACTAATGTTTTAACATCAGCTACAATTTCAGATTTAGGGAACTTCTTATCCCCAGCATCCTGTCCGCTATATGATTTAATAATTTTTCCATTCTGATCTATTAAATAGAAACTTGTACCATGTGTGACTTGAGTACTACCTTTAGGTGGTGGCGCAACGATTGATTTAAAGTTATCTTGTGCGTATTGTTTAATAAATTTGAAATCGTAATTCGTCAATAGCGTCCATTTATTATCTGGTACATTATATTGTTTAACGTAATCTTTAAGTTTTTTCGGTGTATCATTTGCTGGATCCACACTAAAACTTAATACCCCATAATTTTTAACACCATCTTTTTCAAGTTGATCAATGACAGTACTCATATTGTATGTCATTGGTGGGCATACTGTTTCACAATTCGTAAAAATAAAGTCAGCTATATACACTTTCCCTTTCATATCTTTTTGTGAAAATTTATGTCCATCTTGATCAGTTACATTGAATGACTGCATTTTATTGCCAAATTGACTGTCTGGTTCAATCGCATTATTACTACATGCACTCATTATCATCATACTTGCAACCAATATTAGAAATATTCCCTTTTTCATCCTAACACTCCCATAACTCTGTTAGTTAAAATATATCAAATAAAAATCTCAACTTAAATACGTAATTTAATCTATTTATGTCTTTGATGTGTCATTCAATTATTCGAAAATACCGTTGTACTTAAAAATCCATTCTTGTTTACATTTAATATGGTTGGAATTCTTGTCTTTAATTCAGATACGTGAGAAATAATACCGACTAAACGACCGGACATTTGGATATTAACGAGTGTATCGAGCGCAGTTTCTAAAGTTTCAGCATCTAATGTACCAAAGCCTTCATCAATAAACATCGATTCTAGATGGATGGCACCCGCTTCTTGCTGCACAACATTCGACAATCCTATCGCTAGCGACAACGAAGCTTGGAATGTTTCCCCACCTGATAATGATGTAATATGTCTCGTTCTATTTGAAAATCTATCAAACACTTCTATTTCCAAACCACTTAACCCTTGTGATTTTTCCTTTCTACGCACGAGTTGATAGCGATTATTCGTCATTTTAAGAAAATGTCTATTTGCATTATCTAATATATGATTTAAATAATAAATCAGCACATAATTCTCCAATGATAATTTCTGGCTATTCTTCCCATTCATAATTCTCGATAAATCAATCATTTCTTCTTGTTCTTTAAGGTCTTGATTAATCTTATCTATCACGTTAAGAATCGCTTTAGATTTTTGGTCATTTTGTTCAACCTTTAATTGCAGTTGATTCAATTGTTTCGTTAAATTGTTTAGAGAATCTTTAGCACTTACTAATTGTTCTTCCGTATTAGTAATATCAGGCATTTCTTGATCTCTTACTTTTTTGCTAAGTTCTTTAACGACCGCTTCAACTTCTATATACTTTTTGTCATATTGCTGAACACTTTCTTCTAATCGATCAATATCCTCTACTTGTAATAACAACTCATCTAACTGAGCATATAAAGAAATGTCATGTTTGTTCATTTCAGTACTTAAATAGTCTTTTGTAGATTTAATTTGTTCTTCAATCATAGATAAACGTTCTTTAACCGTAGCATGTTGCATTTGTAATGTTTGCTTATCATTTTGATATTGTTCTTGTTGTTCATTTAATTTTTTCATACTTTGATCAAACTTAGATAATGTTTGTTCTAACGTATTAACTCGTTCAACAAATGATGATACTTCAGTATACCCCGTCTCTTTATTAAAGTACGCTAAATCATTTTCATATGTAGATATTTTATGGTTTAAATCATTTAATTGTAATGTGTGTTCTGTTATCTGTTTATCTACAGCATTTATTTCTTTTTCTAGACGTTGAATATGCTGACGATTCTCTTGATAAGTTTTTAATTTACTTACAATTTGTTCAACACTTTCGTTTAATGATGCTATATCTTTTTGTACATCATATACATTACTTAACTTGTTTAATTGTTCATTCGTCAAATTAATTCTTTCTTTATAAGTCGTAATGTGTTGATTTACTTCTTGTAACTGCTGTTCAACTTCTAATTGTTTCGCTTTTTCTTGTTTTAAGCTTTCAAAATCAACATCGCCATTGATTGTTTCTATGATTGATCCACATATAGGACAATCTTCACCTTTATGAACATGCTTTTGAATTTTTAATATTTCATCTTCCACATTCAATATATCAAACGCCTTTTCAGCATCAATACGTTGTTCTAGTGATGTTTTTTCATTTTCATATTCTACTAATTGACGATTATATGCTTGTATTTTCTCTTCCAACGCTTGTTTATCTGCATACAGCTTTTGTGTTGTTTCTAGACCTTGTAATGTTAACTTCATTGTTTCTTGTTCTTTTAATTGATTTTGCTCATCTTTTTCGTCATAAGTAATGTGTCCAAGTTTACTATTTAATTGCTCTGTTTCCTTCTTGTCTTCTTCAATTGCATTATTTAGTGCTTTTTGTTTCTCCTTATGTTTTACCAGGTTTTGTTCTGCTTCTATATATTTATCTATATTTACTTTTATATGTTTAGTATTTTGAACAAATGCTCTATATTCTTCGATTTGTTTATGTTCTTTATGCAGATCATTTATTTGTTGTACAATTGATTCTAATTGTTGTGCATTATCACTTATTTGTTTTTGAAGTACTTCATCATTTTTTAATTCGTTTGTATGGTTAGTTTCTTTATCTTTAAGTTGATGATATTGATATGTTAAAGATTGTACACTTTTTAAGTATTTAACTTGTTTCTTTAAATCATTGATTTCTTTCTCTTCACTTTTCAACTGATTTAATTCTGCTTCTTTAACTTGTAACGTTTCAAAGTTTCCTTTTAATGCTTTCTCCTGTTCAAAGACATTTTCAATTTCACTAACTTGTTGCTGCTGTTTAGCTTTCAAATTTGTTAGTTCTTTTAACTTTTCTTGTCCTACCGCTTCATATGACGTTAATGCATCTTGAATCACTTCATAACGATAGCCTTCAACTTGTTTATGTTCTTGTAACGCTTCGTCATCAAAATCATGCATGTCATTTAAATATTGTGTAATTTTTTGATAGTGACTTTCGATTAATGCGATTTCTTTCTTCATTTCTAGTTCTAATTGTTCTTGTAACGACTCAAAACGATTACTATCGAATAGTGTTCTTAATATACTTCTTTTATCTGTGCTGTTCGAAACGAGAAACTGTTTGAATTCACCTTGTGGAAGAATCAATATTTGTCTAAACTGCTTAACATTCATATGTAATAACGCTTTTAAATAATCATTGCTTGTATTAATACTTTTCGTTTCTAATGACCACTTATCATTTATTTTTTTATATACTTCAACAGTTGCATTCGTTGGGTTTTTATTACCTTCTTTAATGTATTTCACAGTTCTTACGACGCTATATTGCTCGTTTTTAATTTCAAATTCAAATTCTACTTTTGTAGGTAACTTAGGATCAGCAAAATGGCTTCGCAAATCAACTTCTTCACGCGATTCTGTCGATGTCTTACCAAACAAAGCATAAACCATCGCATCAAAGATCATCGTCTTTCCTGACCCCGTTTTTCCACAGATTAAAAATAATTGTGATTTAGATAAATGTGTAAAATCAACTTCCTCATTTATAAATGGTCCAAAATATTGCATCTTTAATAATAAAGGTCTCATCTTATTCTCGTGCCCCCTTATTTAAATCATTTTCTAACAATGCAATGATTTTTTCTTTTTTTATGCCTTCTAACGTTTCACCCGTTACATGATCATAAAATGATTCAATAATTTCTAAATCCGTCAAAGTATGAACATCCACATCTATTTCATCATTTGCAACTTCATAATCTTGCCTAGATATTTGAAGTGTATTAGGATATATACTTCTTATCTTCATAAGTGGATCTGTCACATGGTCCATATCAGACAATTTAAAGTGAAAATAGTCTTCACGATGTTTAATGTCTAATTTTTCATGTATGACATCTTCATAACTTGCTTGTATCACTTGAAATGCTCTTCTAGGTTCTATTGGAATAAATGACTCTTTAAATGATTTATAACCAAAATCAAATAGTCTATATCCTTTAGATTGATTAGCCTCTGAAAATGAATATTGCATTGGTGTTCCAGAATAAAATATGTAATCGGACTTTATCGCAAACGGGTGATGTAAATGACCTAATAATACAGCATCGAATATTTCAAATGTATCGGCACTGACTGTCTCTATTGTTCCGATAGATAATGGTCTTTCAGAGTCTGTCGATTCACCACCAGCAACGAATAAATGACCTATTAAAATATTCGTTTCATCTTCTTTTATAACTTCTTTCATTTTATGAACAATAAATTCAGTCGCTTCCTGATGAGTATGAATATCTTTTACTTCAAACACATGTCTAATATCAGCAGGTGTAAAGTAAGGCATTACGTATATATTGACATCATTCACTTTAATAGGTTCAAGTAACTGATCATATCCCGTAATAATTTTTAAGCCTGTTTTTTCGAACCATCTCTCTCCATAGTTTAAACGTTCTTTACCATCATGATTTCCACTTATAGCTATTACTGGCGTGTTAAGTTCTAAGTTGATTGTTGAAAGCGCATCTTCAAGAACAACCATCGACTCTTTATTGGGATAGTGTAAGTCGTATAAATCACCGCTAATGACAACAATATCTGGTTGATGTTCTTTAATTGCATCGAATAATTTTGAAAGTATAAACTTTTGATCTTCTATTAATGATTGACCATTGATGGTTTTACCAATGTGCCAATCAGCAGTATGTAAAATTTTCATTTTAAAGCTCCTTTTATAATATTTATTAGACAGGTTGAAATGCTTCATTTATACTAAATCTAAGGAGTGATTTCATTGAGTAACGCATTTATATTTTTTATTATTTTATGGTGCATCGTATTTATTTCGTTACTTGCAATCGGTGGATTCTTTATGTTTCGTAAATTCTTAAAACGTATGCCTAAAGATAATGGTATGAGTGAACTTGATTGGCAAGACTACTACATTAATAAAGCTTTACCATTATGGAATGATGAAGCACGTAGTTTATTAAACGAACTCGTTTCACCTGTTCCAGAATTATTTAGGGATGTTGCGAAAGAAAAGATAGGTGGACGTGTCTCTAAAATTGCATTAGAAGAACATGCCACAACAATCGAACTTGACCATATCATGAGAGGATACATCGTAGCAACACCAAAAAGAGATCACAAATTCATGAAGAAAAAGCTAACCGAACTTAATATAGATTATACACCATATTTAAAATTGTTCGAATTAGCTGATGATGAGAAGAATAAATTTTCTATATTTGATCATAGAGAAGAAATTTCAAATGCAAAAACAACGCACACTCAATAATTGAGATGTGCGTTGTTTTTTTAATTTACAATTGGCATACGGTCTTTTAATTTTTTATATTTTACATACATGGCTATTCTCCAAGGTACAATCATACTAAATGCGAGTAAGAAAAACATACCTGCTAATTGACCTGGATCGATTGAATCACTTAAGAAAAATTTACCGACTGATCTAATGATTAATAGCGATATTAAAATAACCGGAAATAATTTAGAACGTTTCATATAAATTTCTGTTCCTTTAACTTCAAAGTTAGAAGTAAAGATAAGAAATAGAGAAAAGAACAAACCAACTAAAATTGCTTCTATAATTTCACTGCCATTTAATCTAAAGTACGGTACAACATACATCAATGCACCTGTAGCCATAAAAAATGGCGGTAATACGATCTTTTTAGCATTCGTTGGATAATTTTGTGCTTTCATTCTAACAACAATAACTGCCAATCCCATTAAAGCTGCTATTACAAATGAAAAAAGGAAATACATATCTAAAACCCCTTATAAGTACGAAATATCAATAATATTTAATTTAAACCTAATGATTGGAAGAATATCGTGATCTCCGTTAATAAATCAAAGAACAGTAATATTCCCATAATTATCATAATTATACCACCAAACTTCATGATAGCAACATTGTACTTTTTAATAATTTGTAATTTAGTTATAAAGAATGTCAGTACGAAAAATGGAATGCTGAATCCTAATACATATAACAACATATAAAGTAATGCTTGTGATGAATTAGTAGCAGCTAACGTACCAATCGCTGCAATAATTGGACCATTACAAGGTGTCCATCCCGCAGCAAATGCCATACCTATAAGAAAAGTACCTATATAACCTGTGGGTTTCGTCTTGAAATTTATTTTACGGTCTTTCATTAGAAATTGTGGTTGAAATACACCTAATATAATGAGACCAAATACAATAATAATAATGGCACCTAATTGCCTGATTAACGTTTGATAATTAATCAGCATACCAGAAATATATCCTATCCCCATTCCTAGTATCATATATATAACACTAAACCCAAGCAAAAAGATAATCGTATGTAGGATTGCATTACGACTAAGTCCTTTAGTTTTGATGTCGTCATAACTCATGCCTGTTATATAAGAAATAAACGCTGGATAAATAGGTAATACGCAAGGAGATACGAAACTTAATATGCCTGCACCAAAAGCTACAAATACTGTGATTTCCACAATGATCCCCCTCTCACTCATATTCTATTTTATCAAATAACAATTAAGTTAAAACACCTTTATTTGAACAATAAGTGAAAACTTAAACAAAATAAGAAACGAGCCTTAGACTGTTGTGTACGTCTGAGACTCGTTTAAAAATATCACGGTTATACGTTTTATTTTTACTTATGATTAATATAAGATTATTTAATTTTTTGATCCATATTCTTATTCATCATTGTCATCATTTGATTAATTTTCTTTTGAGATGGTTTTTGACCCATTTGCATCATCATCATACGTAACATTTCTTCGTTAATTGGTGGATTCTTTTTCAAGTAATCCATCATATATTTACGTGCAAGGAAGAATCCAAGTGCAAGCCCACCGATTAATGCCACGACGATTAATAATATTGCTAACCACGTTGCCATTATTTCACCCACTTTCTGTATCCTATAAAAGTTTACTAAATTCATTACATTTTATCAAGATGAAACTTAATGTTTAAAATGAAAAAGCCTCAACCAAGTTTCTTGGATGAGGCTTTTTAAGATTCTTTAGAAGCTTAATACTTGGTTTAATACATTTTCTTTTGTAAATCCGTATTTTTCAACTACTAAGTCGCCAGGCGCACTTGCACCGAATGTATCAATTGTAATGACTTTTCCTTCAATGCCAATATATTTATGCCAACCTAGAGAAGATGCCATTTCGATTGCTACACGTTTAGTGATTGATGCTGGTAATACTGATGCTTTATATTCAGCATCTTGTTGATCAAATGCATGCCAGTTAGGTAATGATACAACTTGCACACCTTTACCTTGTGCTTCGATATCTTTAGCTGCATCAACAGCTAATGAAACTTCTGAACCAGATGCTAGTAGTAAGTATTCAGGTTCGATTTCTGAACGATATACAACATATCCGCCTTTACGAACACCTTCTTCTAACACTGATTCTTCAACATCTAAAGCTGTTAAGTTTTGTCTTGTTAACACTAAAGCTGTTGGTGTCGTTTCAGATTCTAAAGCTACTTTCCATGCTACTCTTGTTTCGTTACCGTCTGCAGGGCGAATAACGTTTAAGTTAGGAATCGCTCTTAATCCAGCTAATTGTTCAACTGGTTCATGTGTTGGGCCATCTTCACCAACAGCAATTGAATCATGTGTGAATACAAATGTTGAAGGTACGCCCATAATTGCTGAAAGTCTTACAGCTGGTTTCAAGTAGTCACTGAATACGAAGAATGTTGCACCATATGGTTTAACACCACCGTGTACTGCCATACCATTAACTGCAGCAGCCATACCAAATTCACGAACACCAAACCAAACATTGCGTCCTTCTGGAGTTTCGCTACTAAAGTCAGCTTCATCTTTAACATTTGATTTGTTTGAAGATGCTAAGTCAGCTGAACCACCAAAGAATGCAGGTACTGATTTACTTAATGCTTGAATCACTTCACCTGAATCCGCACGAGTGGCACTGCTATTTCCAGCTTCATAAACTGGTAATTCTTTATCATAATCAACAGGTAATTCATTAGAAATGGCTTGTTTAAATGCTTGTCCTAATTCTGGATAATCATTTGTATAAGCTTCGACTAATTTTTCCCATGCTACTTCGTCTTCGTTTGCACGTTTAAGCATTGTTTCACTGAAGATATCATATACTTCTTGAGGTACATTAAAGCGTTTAGAAGGATCTAAACCGTATGCTTTTAATGCTAATTCACGTTCTTCTTCTCCTAATGGAGCACCATGCACGCCATTAGTACCTGCTTTATTAGGCGCACCATAACCGATAACTGTTTTAACTTCGATTAATGTTGGGCCTTCTAATGTTTTTGCTTCAGTAATCGCTTTATCAATAGCTTCTAAGTCATTACCATCTTCAACTAAGATATAGCTCCAACCATATGAAGTGAATCTTTCTTTAACATTTTCAGAGAATGCTTTATTTAACTCACCATCTAATGAAATATCATTAGAATCATATAATGTGATTAATTTATCAAGGTTTAAGTGACCTGCTAATGAAGCTGCTTCATGAGAAATACCTTCCATTAAGTCACCATCACTTGCTAAAACATATGTGTAATGATCTACTACATCGTATTTATCTTTATTAAATTTACCTGCTAAGTGTTTTTCAGCCATTGCCATACCAACACTCATTGCAAAACCTTGTCCTAAAGGTCCTGTTGTAACTTCTACACCATCAGTATGTCTAAATTCTGGGTGTCCAGGTGTTTTAGAATCCCATTGTCTGAAGTTCTTCACTTCTTCAAGTTCTAAACTACCTGAAACGTGTAATAAACTATATAGTAATGCAGAACCATGTCCAGCAGATAAAACAAAACGGTCTCTATTAAAATAGTTCTTAGATTGTGGATTGAAATTTAAATGCTTAGTCCATAATGCATATGCCATAGGTGCAGCACCCATTGGTAAACCAGGATGTCCTGAGTTAGCTGCTTCAATAGCATCTATACTTAAAGCACGGATTGAATCTACTGCAAGTTGATCTTTTTCATTAAACATAAATGTAGTCTCCTTTATTCTTGTAATCCCTTTTCATTATACATGAAATTTTTTCAAAAATTAATTATTATTACTTAATTTATACTTACTTTCTTATATTATTATTTTTTTGAATTTCTTTTACCTTATCAGGAGTTACATCATTACCTTCTGGATCAATGATTTTAGTATTCTCGATTGTATTTTTAAAATTCCCGCGGAAAGCTTGTAAATACTCAGCGCGTAATTTTGTTTGTTCTTTAGCTTCACTATCTGTTAAACCTTCAGATTTCTTTTTGTTCGCTAATTCATTAATTCTTTCTATTTTTGCTTTATCTAGCATAATATCCCCACTTTCTTTATACATAAAAGATACCAAAAAACACGAGTAAATCCAAATGGATTTACTCGTGTTTAAATTCAATCTATTGACCCTACTAATGTATTGGAATCAGATATATGGTTATGTTGTTTATCGCTTTGTTGTTTAATTTGATGATCGGTCATTTCGTACGTTTGTTCTGTATTATAAAGATCATTAGACTGAGCTAAATATAAATATCCAATTAATAAAGTCATTAAGAATACTGCTATATACACTAATATTGTCTTCTTAATTGTAATTGTCATACTCAATTCCTCCTAGAACGTTTGTTTGTATTATTATAATAACAGAACAAATGTTCGTAGTCAATAAAAATACGAACAAATGTTTGTTCAAAGGAAACGTATGTGCTATAATAAATTTAAATAATTAATTGGGAGCGTGCGACTATGAAAGAATTAACTAAACGTCAATCTGAAATATATCAATTCATCAAACATATAGTACAAACGAAAGGCTATCCGCCTAGCGTACGTGAAATTGGTTTAGCAGTCGGCTTAGCGTCAAGCTCTACAGTACATGGTCATTTATCAAGACTAGAAGAAAAGGGCTACATTAAACGTGATCCAACTAAACCACGAGCAATAGAAATCACAGAAACAGTTGGAGAGAACATTAACCAAGAGAACACCATTCACGTTCCAGTTATCGGTAAAGTTACAGCAGGTATACCTATTACGGCTGTAGAGAATGTAGAAGAATACTTCCCATTACCAGCACATTTCACATCAACACATAATAGCAATATCTTTATATTAGATGTTGTCGGTGATAGCATGATTGAAGCTGGTATACTAGACGGCGATAAAGTAATCGTACGTAGTCAATCAATCGCTGAGAATGGTGATATCATAGTTGCAATGACAGAAGATGATGAAGCTACAGTTAAACGTTTTTACAAAGAGGAAACGCGATATAGACTTCAACCAGAGAACAGTACAATGGAACCTATTTATTTAGATAACGTTACAGTATTAGGTAAAGTTGTTGGATTGTTTAGAGAAATGTAACATAACAAAAAGGAGATGCGATTGCATCTCCTTTTTTCATATTCCCTTTATCGAGTTCTTTCTTTACTTGTCATATATTTATGATACATCTTTTTTATTTAATAATTCTTTAATACGTTCTAAGACATCTAAATCTTTTCGTTTTATTTCTTTATTTTCCATGTAAAACTACCCCTTTATATGTTATTTCACCAATCAAAATTACTAGAAACAACATGTGTTAAACATTTAAGGAAATATGAAATATTGACTTTTCTCGATTTAATTATATCAACGTTGATAAGATAATATCATTTATCTCTTTTCTATTGTTGCGTGATGTAGTTCTCCGTCCAATATGGCTGTAATTCTTCACCAATATCAACACCTACACCTAATTCTTTATAATCTTTATTTAAAATGTTTTTTCTATGTCCAAGTGAATTCATGAGACCATGATGTGCATATATACTACTGATTTGACCATAAGCCAAGTTTTCCCCAGCTGTTACATATTTAAAACCATCTCGATCTAATCTATCAAATGGAGACATACCTTGTTTGTTATTATGATCAAAATAATCATTATTCACCATGTCTTGACTATGCTTTCTTGCAGTTTCGCTAATACGTTCATTATAAGTTAATGTTGGTAATCCAAACTGTACTCTTTCGGCATTTACAAGATCAAAGTTTTGTAATTCTAAAGCTTTTTTGTATTCATCAGATGCTGCATGATACTGATTCGTTCGCTTATCTTCAGTTGATGATGCAATCTGCATGAGACCTTTAATTTGATTATTTTCATGTTTATCATAAAACACGGTTGTATAGATGTTATCAAATTTGAAAACATCATAATCTTCATCATTTTGTATGAGTTTCACTTTTTCTTTTTCTATTGCTTTCACAGGCTCACCAAGTATAGAACGAACTTTATCTTTGTTCATTTTACTTGTGATACCTTTTTTAGAAGTTATAAGGTCTTGGTTTGTATATAAACCAGTTACTTTGTCATGATCATAACTTACCATCACAAATTCATGATAGTCGTTATGATACACATGCCATTTCTCGTTATATTCATTAACCGTTATACGCTTAGGTTTACCAAGTTTCTTTTCTACTTCGCTTTTTGTTTGATTGATTTGAATATTATTAATCGCAAATTCTTGGTCATCTGGTGTCTTCAGTTCAACCTTTTTAGCTGATTCTTCGTGTTGTAATCCTTGTTGAACATTCAATACTTTTTGCCCAATTTGTCTAGACAAATCTGATTCTGGGACTGGCTTGATAAGTGTTAAGCATAATAGCAACATAAATAAAAAGAATACTTTTCTCAAGTCGTCACCTCTCTTGTTTTAGCCGCGATCACTGTCACCATTAAATATTGAATTACGAACAATTACATAGTCTACTTTTGTAATAGAATGTAGATCTTTTCCACCTGCATATGAAATAGAACTTTGTAAATCTTGTTCGATTTCAATTAACGTATCTTTTAGAGAGCCTTTATGTTCTACAAACATCTTTTTACCCTCTACATTTTTACGCTCACCTTTTTGAAATTCAGATGCACTACCGAAATACTCTTTATATAGTTTACCTTCTAATTCAACTGTTTCACCTGGAGATTCTTCATGTGCAGCAAATAATGAACCAACCATTACCATACTTGCACCAAACCTAATAGATTTAGCAATGTCACCGTTAGTTCTAATACCACCATCAGCAATCATTGGTTTTCTAGCAGCTTTACTACAAGCGTTAATTGCAGCTAATTGCCATCCACCAGTACCAAATCCAGTTTTAATTTTTGTAATACATACTCTACCTGGTCCGATACCAACTTTTGTTGCGTCAGCACCCGCATTTTCAAGTTCACGAACACCCTCAGGTGTACCAACATTACCTGCAATTACAAATGATTCAGGAATATGTTGTTTAATATGTTTAATCATTCTAATAACTTGCTCAGAATGACCGTGTGCAATATCTATTGTTATATATTCAGGAACAAGCCCTTCATTAGAAAGTTGTTCTATAAAAGTATATTCATTGTCTTTAACACCTACAGAAATTGAAGCGAATAAGTTTTGGCTTTGCATTTTTTTGATAAATGGAATACGTCCTTCTTCATCAAAGCGATGCATGATATAAAAATAATCATTACTAGCAAACCATTCAGCTAGTTCTTCATTCATGACTGTTTGCATATTGGCAGGTACTACTGGTAATTTAAATGTCTTTGGACCAAATTTTACAGTAGTATCACATTCAGAACGGCTTTCTACTATACATTTATTTGGTATTAACTGTACATCTTCATAATCAAAAATTTTCATATCAATAACCTCTTTCACAACTATTAATAATAATCCATTAGTTACTATACATGGTTAAGTAGTAAAAGTAAACGAAATAATACTATAAATATTATTTATTTAGAGCTTTATCAAGAGTTTTGATATTTTCTTCCATTAAAGACTGATATGAAATATTTTTTTGTTTTGCTTCATCTTTAGTTAATACTTCTAAATTATGAAATTTTAACGGTTTACTTTTTGTATCTTTCTTTATAATATCTGTCATTTTTGAACTAACATTTTGTTCATATAAAATATATGGAGATTTCGAATTGTTAATATCTTTAATAATTTCTAATATTTCTTTTTGAGTTGGTTCTTCATTATTCATGCCTGTGACACCTTTTTGTTTAAAATGATATCTGTTAGCTAAATAACCTAGAGAATCATGAGAAATAAATACTGTATCTCTTTTTGTATTTTTCGTTATGTTTTGTAAACTTTCATCAATTTCGTTTATATCTTTAATGAGGTCTTGATAATTTTTTTGATAATAATCTTTATGCTCTGGATCCTTTTGAATGAGTTTTTCTTTAATGGATTTAGCCGCTTCTTTATTGACAATTGGGTCTAACCAAATATGTGGATCATTAGCACTTTCTTCGTGTTCATGTTCATGCTCTTCTTCATCATGCTCATGATGATGTTCTAAAATATGACTTTCTTTCAAATTAGCTACCGCTTCTAATTTATGATCATCACTTTTAATAGTAGAACTAATTTTTTTAGCTACTGGATCTAATTCATTTGAAGAATAAATAAATAGATCACTTTTAGCGATATTGAGTATTTCTTTTTGAGTTGGCTCATAGTTATGTAAATCTGTACCGCTTGGGTAAATAGAATTGGCATCTACATATTTGCCACCAATTTGTTTAGCAAAGCTTTCATATGGAAAGTTTGTAGCATAGATTTTAATTTTGTCATCCTTTGATGTTTGGTTATTACAACCTGCAAGGATGAACGCCATCATTAATAGTGCACCAACTATAATATATATTTTTTTCATATTTTAACTCCTACATGATTATTTGTTTTAATTATAACAATATACGCTTTTACACATCATATCGCAATTATATAATACACATATTTTTGCATTGAAAACTCATTTGTATTATGCTAAAATTATAAAACGTAACGATTACTGAATAGAAAGGCTGATGAACATGCGTGTCAATATCACGTTAGCATGTACTGAATGTGGCGACAGAAATTATATTACAACTAAAAACAAACGTACAAATCCTGAACGTATTGAAATGAAAAAATACTGTCCAAGATTAGGTCGTCACACTTTACACCGCGAAACTAAATAATTTCTTATTTTATAAGAAAATATACGACAAAGAAGTCAATTCATACATTTGAAATGACTTCTATTTTTATACATTGAAACTTTATGACTTTAAAGCATTTATGCGTTAAAAGTTTTTGTTGCTTATTTACTGAAATACTAATAAAATAATATGTATATTTTATTTACAGATAAATTGTACTATTAGAAAGCAAGGTGAATTATATGGAAGAAATGAAACGAGGATTAAAGACTAGACACATATCAATGATTGCCATTGGTGGTTCAATTGGTACTGGTTTGTTTATGGCGAGTGGTGCAGTCATCACTCAAGCAGGACCTGGTGGTGCACTTATAGCTTATTCTATTATTGGTGTTATGCTCTACTTTTTAATGACAGCTATAGGAGAACTTGCAACTTTTTATCCAGTTTCTGGTTCATTTAGTGCATACTCAAGTAGATTTATAGATCCGTCAGCAGGATTTACTGTTGGTTGGCTTTATTGGGTAATTTGGGCACTGGTAACAAGCGTCGATATATTAACTGCAGCAAAAATCATTACATACTGGGATATATTCCAAAATATTAACCCGTTTGTATGGAGCATTATTTTCTTAATCATTCTATTTTTATTAAATGCTTTTACAGTTAAAGCATTTGGTGAAGCTGAATATTGGTTAAGTTTTATAAAAGTTGCGACTATTATCATCTTCTTAATAGTTGGTGTTCTTGTGATATTTGGAATATTAGGTGGAAATGAACCATTAGGATTATCAAACTTCACTTATAAAGAAGCACCATTCGTAAATGGTATTTCTGGTTTCTTAGGCGTACTACTTGTTGCTGGATTTAGCTTCGGTGGTACAGAAGTAGTAGCCGTAACAGCTGGTGAATCTGAAAACCCTAAAGAATCCATGCCAAAAGCAATTAGACAAGTATTCTGGAGAATTTTATTATTTTATATTTTAGCAATCGCTGTGATTGCAGCAATTATTCCATATACTGATCCATTGTTATTAAATAAATCAAACACTGTAACACAAAGTCCGTTTACAATCGTATTTGATAGAGTTGGTATAGCATTTGCTGCTTCCATTATTAATGCAGTTATTTTAACAGCACTTATTTCAGCTGGTAACTCAGGCTTATATGCTACAAGTAGATTACTTTACTCACTTGCTCAACATAAGCAAGCACCTAAGTTTATCAATAACTTAAATAGAAACAATATGCCGTTCGTTTCATTATGCGTCACAATCGTATTAATTTTCGCGTCTATCGTATATGCAACGATTAACGCTGATGGTTATTATAGATTGTTGAATATGTTAGGCGCACTTGTTACTTTAGTTTGGCTAATGAGTATTATCAGTCATATTCGATTAAGGATGGCCATTAAGAAACAAGGCAAATCAGCGACAGATACACTTGAATATAAAGCACCTTTATATCCATTAGGACCAATCATCGTAATCGCTGTTATAGCATTCTTATTAATCGGTCAATCATTTGATAGCATTATGACATTGAACTTCCCAGTATTAATCGAATCATTCTTACCGATTATATTAGGTTTCGTAGTATACTTTATTCATAAATTCACAACGAAATCAAAAATTATCAAACTTGAAGATATTGATTTAAGAAAACACCAATATAAGAAATAATTTTTAAAAGCGCCACTCAATCAACTTGAGTGGCGTTATTTATATCTAAAATTTTGTTCGTGCATGCTTTCCTTAGATACACTTCTGCTGACTTTTGTTACTATGGCGCCTCTTAGTTACACTTCTGCCTACTTTTGTAACAATAAATCCTACACAAAATATCATTCCCCTAATCCCGAACTCCCTTGTTCAAAACGTTTATAAAAATTTGCTAACTATAATCTACTTTTTCATATCGCGATATATATAGTATAATAAATATTAATGATAATTTTAGAATAAAGAAGGTGTAAATATGACAGGTCAAACTAATTTATTTGATGATGTTATGGAACAAGATGAACGCTTTGTCATTGTTGTTCAAAGCATTTATGACACACATGCTCAACTCGTTAAGAAGACACTTAGAGAATATACAAGTTTAACTCGGGAACAGATGCAATCATTATTTGATCATCTTAAAGATTTATATTTAAATGAACCATTTGAAGAGAATCAAGCATTTTTTGATATTACTGTTTATACGAACCAAGACTATGCAGCGGACCAAATTTATGCGCATATTAAGAGAAAGAAATTCAGCCATGAATGGACGCATACAAGTAAATAAAGGAGTAATCACATGTCCCAAGTAAGTAAAGTTTTTCCTTTAGATAACGAACAGCAAGTTGAAGTGAAAGTTAAAGAAAATAGATTTGATTTTGAAATAGATGAAATGCTCGCAATTACACAAGAAGAACATTCAGAATTTCCATTTATACCAGTATCTCCTTGTTTAGGATATTCTAGAGGATTATATCCAGAGCATCCTTTACTTGTTGGTTTATTATTAGGATTCTTATATCATGAGTCGTTAACAGGCGAAACGGATGAACGTATTCAAACGATCGCTAAAGCTATTAACAGTAAAAATCGCAGTAAAATGATTCAAGCCTTAAATATGGTTGAATCTAATAAACTTGGTCACTATCCACCAACAAGATTTTTAGGCTTAAGTGAACGTGCTGTCAATTTAGGACAATCGATTTTTAGTTTATTTGATGATGATGTGATGTTCTTAGCTTCTACACGAGATAAGATTATTTCTCATCCACCATTATTAGATCATAGCGATATTGTTGATCCTCAAGAACGTTTATATTTCTATACGAAAGATAAAGACTTCTTTGATAATGATGAACGTGTCGCAATCATTGATAATCATTTATTAAATGGTAATTCTGTACTAAATCTCATTAAAAAGATTTATGATAAATGTCCTGAAAGAGAAACATTCACTGTATTAACACCTATTGATTTAAGATCTCAAAGTGTTAAAGAAGCATTCTCAAGTTTGGAAAAATCTTTAAATATTAAAATCAACATCATTTCACTTATGTCGTTTGATGTAGAAATTACAGCTATTGACCATGAGACGAAAGATTTAATTCAAAATGAACTACTAGATAATCAAAAACACGATACGAAAGTTCAATATTACTCATTAAGAAATGTCATAAATGATCATTTTATTGTAAAAGCACAAAACATGCTGCGTGATGGTACGATTCACGATAATCCATATTTTATTTCAACAGGTAGATTCACTTTAAATGGTAAAGAACAACAAGTATCTGAAGATCTATTTCAACGTATGGGAGAATTATTGAATGACTTTTTAGATGATTCACCTAAATTTGTCATTGGTATAGGAGAATTCTTATACGTTCCACTTCAAATTGCTCGTTATTTACCTGGTAAAGAAATACGTGTACAAGGTACTACTCGCTTTAATTTTGATTCGAGTACATTAAGACACTCTAATAAAAAAATTAGCTTTATGTCTCCATTGGAAAGAACAATCACACATTATTTATACAATTTAGAGATTGATCAGTACGAACAAATCATCGTATTTGTTGAAAGGCTGAGACATAAGACTGAAATTGATGATATTGTACAACAATTAAAAATTCTTGGGGCAAAATCAATTCTAGTAATTGAAATGACTTCAATCGCATTTAATGAAGATCGTCACGAATAATAAAAAGCAGTTCAAATCTTAAAAATTTAAGGTTTGAACTGCTTTATTTTTATGCATTTAATATTTTTTCTAACGCTGTTACAATACCATCATGGTCATGGTCGTCTGTAACAACATCTGCAATACCTTTAATCGTATCGTTCGCATTTCCCATAGCAACACCAACTGCTGCTCTTTCTAACATGTCAGAATCATTTAAACTATCACCAAAAGCTATCACTTCTGAGAAATCCGCATCAATTTGATCAAACAATCTTTGCAACGATTTCCCTTTAGAAACTTCACTATTCATGAATTCTAAAAAGTACGGTTTACTTATTGTTGATGACACTTGGTCATTAAATTTACCATTCAACGCTTCATTTGCACTTGCAATATTCTCCTCGAAATCAACACCCATTATTTTTGGAACATCACCTATAATAGCTTCTTTAATATTATTAACTTTACTCATTGGAAGACCTGTTAATTCACTTTCAATGTTCATATAATCATGTGTCGTATCATGAATAATTTGGTCATTTAAATATGTTAAATAAAAGAAATTATGACTTCTACAATAATCAATAATATCGTGTGCATCTTTTTGACTAATTGTTTGATTAAATAGGATACTTTGGTCTTCAGCATTTATAACAAAAGCACCATTGTAACTTACAATATAACCACCATAGCTTTTTAAATCTAGCACTTCTGCATGCTTAATCATACCTGCAGTTGGTCGCCCCGATGCAAGTATTAACTTCATGCCTTCTTTTTGTTTCTCCATTAAGTATTGATATGTTACTTCACTTATTTCATTCTTAGAAGTCAAAAGTGTATCATCCATATCCATTACGATGTATTTATATGTCATGTTGTTCTCCTTAAATATAATAATGCTTATATTCTATCATACATAGAATATAAGCATCTCACTTTTGTTTATAAGTTTATGATTTTTTGACTAATACCATAACGATTAATGGTTACCAATTCTGATTCGTAATCTTCAAATTCATCTTGTAACGCCCTTACAAGTTTACCACTCAATTCTTTTTTGACGAGCGTTAATACAGTTGGACCAGCACCACTAATAACAGTCGCATACGCGCCATGTTCTATAGCTAATGCTTTAATACGTTCAAAATCAGGGATCAAATGTTGACGATAAGGTTCATGAAAACCATCTTTCATCATCATCTTTCCAGCTAATTCATAATTATGTTGAATTAATGCACTAATCATCGTGTTGCTTATTGCACTATATTTAACGGCATCTTTTAAAGATAGTGTTTCTGGTAATACTTTACGCGCTTTCTCTGTTGATAGCTCATACTCCGGTATTGTAGCAATAACATCAACTTTTGGTATATCTATATATGATACATCCGTATGTTTAGCTTCTGGATCATATACCCCTAAGACTAATCCACCATAAATTGTTGGGGCAACATTATCTGGATGTCCTTCAATTTCAGTTGCAAGTTGTAGTAACTCATATTTAGATAACTTTAAATTCGCAAAATAATTTGCAAGAAATAACCCCGTTACGAGCGCAGATGCTGAACTACCTAATCCTCTCGCAAGTGGAATATCGCTATACATTTTTAAATTTAATGCTGGCATTTCTTTCGAAAATTTCTCTGTAGCAGTTTGTGCAATTTTAGTAATATAATGTTCCTCATTAACAGGTAAACCTTTCAGATGAGGTCCAACATGCTCAAAATGCCATTTTCCATCTTCGGACAGATACGCTTCTACTTCTAAATATTTATCTAGAGCCATTCCGATTGAGTCGAAACCAACCCCAAGGTTAGCAGTTGAGGCTGGTACTTTAAGCTTTAATTTCTTCATTTTAATGCACGCTCAATATAATCAATAATTGCTTGTTCGTCATTTTCTAATGGTGTAATTGGCGAATCAAGTAAATCAATAGCAGTATCAGGATCTTTCAATCCATTTCCTGTTAAAATTGCTACAACAGTTTGATTCGGCTCTAATTTACCTTGTTCATGCAATTTCAACAAACCTGCAATTGAAGCATTACTTGCTGGCTCACTGAAGACGCCCTCTTTACTTGTCATAAGTTTGTATGCTTTAAGAATTTCTTCATCTGTCACACTATCTATTAATCCATTTGATTCATCACGTGCTGCCTCGGCCAATTTCCAACTAGCTGGATTCCCAATTCTAATCGCAGTCGCTACTGTCTCTGGATTTGTTACAACTTTACCTTGTACGATTGGAGATGCACCTTCAGCTTGGAAACCGCACATAACAGGTAGACCTGATTGATTTAATTGATGATATTCTTTAAAACCTTTCCAATATGCTGTTATATTTCCAGCATTTCCAACTGGTATCGCAAATAAGTCTGGTGCTTTACCATCTAATTGCTCTACAATTTCAAATGCACCAGTCTTCTGCCCCTCAATTCTATATGGGTTTACAGAGTTTACAAGTGCTATTTCACCTTTTTCTGCAACTTTTTTAACGATATTTAATGCTTCATCAAAATTCCCTTTAATTGATACAATTTCAGCACCGTACATAACTGCTTGTGCTAATTTACCAAGTGCTATTTTACCTTCAGGAATAACAACAATTGCTTTTAAACCTGCTCTAGCAGCATAAGCGGCAGCTGAAGCTGATGTATTACCAGTAGAGGCACATATCACGATTTTTTTACCTTCTTCTTTCGCTTTTGCAACTGCCATTACCATACCTCTATCTTTAAAAGAACCTGTAGGGTTAAGACCTTCAAACTTAGCGAATAAATTAATATTCAATTTATCAGATAAATAAGGTAAATGAATTAATGGTGTATTACCTTCATTTAAAGTCAATTCTGGTGTTCCTTCGTTCACTGGTAAATATTCTTTATAATTATGAATTAATCCTTGCCATCTGCCCATATTACTTATCTCCTTCAATTGGATAATATTTCAAAATATTAATGCCATTTTCTTTTAATTGATCAAATGGTAATTCATCAATACCTCTGATGACAATACCATACGTATTTTCAGTACGTTGTTCTACTTTAACACTTCTATGAAATTCAATTGTCGCTTTAATATCATCTCTTAAGACATCTTCATCTTTGTCACTTTCAACGATAATAAAATGACTATTTTTCAGTGGGAATTTAACTACTTCATCTTCAACGATTTCTTTCGTACGTTCTGTTTTAAGTTCAAAGTGTGGAGGTAATGTATGTAAATCTGATTCAAATTGTAATGAAACATTTAATAAATCAGAAACAACAGCACTACCAGTAGCTAAACTACCAGCACCTTTACCATAAAACATTGTGTCTCCAACAGCATCACCAATTACATATATTGCATTATATTCATCTTCGACATGCGCCATTTGATGGCTATTTGGTAACAATGTCGGTTTAACACTTGAAATAACACGACCATTCTCGTATTTACCTTGACCAATTAATTTAATTTTATAGCCTAATTTTTCTGCAACTTTAATATCTTCGATTTCAACATCTGAAATACCAACTCTTTCAACATCATTTAACGAAATCACTCTATTAAATGATAAATAGCTCGTAATTACAACTTTACGAGCTGCGTCAATTCCTTCGACATCGTCAGTTGGATCCGCTTCTGCATACCCTAAATCTGTTGCAAGCTGCAATGCTTCATCATAAGATTTTCCTTCACGAGTCATTTGACTAAGAATAAAGTTAGATGTGCCATTAAAGATACCCATAAATTGATTAATATTATTGGCATTTAAACCATTATTAATCGCATTCACAATCGGAATACCACCTGCTACACTCGCTTCATATTTGAGTGCAACTTTATTTTTCTCAGCTAAATCTTCTAAATCTCTTAAATGTACGGCTAATAAATCTTTATTTGCAGTAATGACGTGTATACCTTTAGAAAGAAATGCTTTCAACCATTCTACTGTTGGTTCGATACCACCCATTACTTCAACAACGATATCTAATTCTTCATCTTCTAAAATTTCGTTAATATTTTCAGTTAAATGATAGCTAGAAGTATTAATTGCACGTTTCTTGTTCACAGAACTCACAAGAATATGTTTAATATGTATAGATTTCCCAATCGTGTCTTCTATTTGCTTTTTATTTTCTTCAACAATCTTCACGACACCTGTTCCAACAGTGCCGAGACCTAATACTGCTACATTTAATACTTTCATTTCCTCACTCACCTTAAATATATTGTTCTTGTTAAAAATACAAATGTCTACTTGAAATAGACTCAAGTTTATTATAGTATAAATTCATTAAAGTTTTTTGTAAAGTTTGAATAATTAGAATTAATAGTAATATTATCATTATTTCTCGCTTTGTAAAGAGCTACAATTACATTACCCCCCAGTAAAAGGACTGATAAAATGAAAGTTTCAAAATTTGGCGGAAGTTCCGTCGCTAACAGTGAGCAAATTAAAAAAGTCGTTAACATCATTAACTCTGATGATGAAAGAAAAATTGTAGTCGTATCTGCACCTGGAAAAAGATTTAAAGAAGACATTAAAACAACGGATTTGCTCATACGCTTATACGAAAAAGTTATTAATCAATTAGATTATTCAAACAAACTCAATCAAATCGTTGATCGTTATGAAGAAATTGTGACTGAACTCAACATGGATCGTTCTATTTTAGATGAAATTAAACGTCATTTACTAAATTTGATAGACGTGTACCATGATAAACCTGAACGCTTATTAGACGGTTTAAAGAGTTGTGGAGAAGATTTTAATGCACAACTCATTGCACAATATAATAATCAATTAGGCCACCCTACACGTTATCTATCACCTAAAGAAGCTGGCATAATCGTCACAGATGAACCAGGCAATGCTATGATATTAGAATCGTCGTATGAGAATATTTATAAATTACGTGATTATGATGAAAAATTAATTATTCCTGGATTCTTTGGTTATTCTGAAAATGATGATATCGTGACCTTCCCTAGAGGTGGATCAGACATAACAGGTGCTATCTTAGCCAGAGGTATTAAAGCAAGTTTGTATGAGAACTTTACGGATGTATCTGGTATCTTTAGAGCAAATCCAACAGTTGTATCTCAACCTGAAGTGATTCCAGAAATCACATATAGAGAAATGCGTGAATTATCATATGCTGGTTTTGGTGTATTTCATGATGAGGCACTAGAACCACTTTATAAAGATCGTATTCCAGTTGTCATCAAGAATACAAATAGACCAACTGATAAAGGTACTTACATTGTGAGTGAACGTAACATCTCTCATTTATCTCATATCGTTTCAGGCGTTAGCTGTGATAAAGGATTTACAATTATAAACGTCAAAAAATACTTAATGAATAGAGAAGTTGGATTTACACGTAAAGTACTTAGTATCTTAGAAGAAGAAAATATTTCAATAGAACATATCCCATCTGGTATCGATAGTATTAGTATTATTATGAGATCGACTCAAATTAAAGGAAAAGAAGAAAGAGTTTTAAGTAAAATTCGAGAAAACATACCAGTAGATGAATTAACAATTGATTATGATTTAGCTATTTTAATGATTGTAGGAGAAGGTATGAATAAAGCAGTTGGTACAGCAGCTGGAGCAACTGCAGCACTCAGCAAGAGGAATGTGAACTTGAATATGATTAACCAAGGTTCATCTGAAATTTCTATGATGTTTGGTATTGATGAGCAATATTCTGATATAGCCGTTCAAGCTATATATGATGAATATTTCGCAAATAAAACAACACAACTCGCATAATAACTAAAAGAAGCCAATGATTTAATCATTGGCTTCTTTTATGTATCTGATAAAATAATCTGATTAAGTTTTTCTTTTCCTATCACTTTTCTAAGCATAAAGAATTGGTAATAACTTAAATGTTGTATTAACTTTTGATATTTATAAATATCATCTTGTCTCAGTTCATGATATAGCTTGTACATCATTTGAATTTCTGGTCGTAAATACTTCACATCATGTTCTAAACTATGGAAATATATTTTGTAATCTTCCACTTCTATATTGTGATCATGACTAAATTGCCATTTCTCATCTTTCGTTTCATATATATAAACTTTAAGAATCTTACATTGCTTTTTCTGATTATAAATATAATATTTCTTATATTCTCCAAGTTCTTCAACAGTAATTTCTTTTAGTTCATTCAATGGTGTCTCAACTACTATTTGATAATGGCGTTCTAAAAAGTAGTTTGCTAAAGTAAGCACCTCTTCTCTGCTTACTGTTATGCTCATGATTTCCTTAGTGTGCGTATATTCATTTAAAAATAAATCAATCGCACTTTGTCCACAAACAATATATTGAAATGGATAGTCAGACATTAACTGTTTTAGTTCATCTATAGATAAATATTGTTCGTTTCCTTCCAATATAGCTACCTCCTACGAAAGCGTTTTCATTCCTTTTCATTCTAACAGTTTTGTCATTATTATCCAATAGATAATTGTTTATTATTCTTTACGATTTAGTGAATCTTCTTTTGAAAATCCATTTGGATATCTATTTTTAAGTTTTTCAATATTTAATTGACCAATTTCATCTAAATCTACACCAAGAGCAGAAGCGCAACATGCGATATACCAAAGTACATCACCTAGTTCTTTCTTTAATGCTTCTTTGTCTAATTCATGACCATGAAATACGTATTTCTTAACAACATCTGCAACTTCACCAGATTCTCCTGTTAATCCTAATGCACCATTAATCAAGCTTTTATCAAGATCTCTTTTAACATCAGACATTGTTCTTGATGCAAGGTTTTGATATTCATTTAAATCCATTGTATTACCCCTTTTTAATGTGATCTTTTAATAATTGAATAACAGATTGAGTACCATTATCTTCAAAACCTGCTTCACTTAGTGCATCATATACTTCTTTGGCTTTTAATAATCCAGGCATATATAAGTCTCTTTTTTCACTTTCTTCTATCGCAATTCTCATATCTTTAATGAAATGTTTAACATAAAATCCTGGTGCATAGTCTCCTTTAACCATTCTTGGCCCTAAATTGGATAATGACCAACTACCTGCAGCACCGTGTTCAATAGAACTGAACACTTTATCTATATTTAATCCCGCTTCTTCAGCATATATAATGGCTTCTGCTACACCTAACATACCTGCTGCGATTGCAATTTGATTAGCAAGTTTCGTATGTTGTCCATTGCCACTTTTACCTTGATAGACGACATTTTGTCCAATAACATTAAAAATATCTTCAACTTGATTAAATACTTCTTTATCTCCACCAACCATAATAGTTAATGTAGCATTTTTTGCACCGACATCACCACCAGATACGGGTGCATCTAAACTGTTAATATTTTTTGTTTTTGCTTCATTATAAATCCTCTCTGCAAGAGCAGGACTTGAAGTTGTCATATCTATAATAGTTGTGCCTTCTTTAGCATGGTTTATAATCCCACTTTCATCTAAATAAATAGATTCAACATCTTTAGGATAACCAACTATAGATATAATCACATCACTAGTCTTAGATAAATCTGCAATAGTGTCACACCAAGTCGCGCCGATTTCTACCAATTCATCTGCTTTAGATTTCGTTCTATTATAAACGTTTACTTCATAGCCATTATTAATTAAGTGTGTTGCCATAGATTTTCCCATAACGCCTGTACCTACAAAACCGATTGTTTTTTTAGTCATTTGAATTCCTCCTGCATATTCTAATCATATAAACATTATACAGATTTATCAGAAAAATCTAAACAAACACACTTAGTCTTTTAGCTTAAATTAATCATTATAAAGCAGAAAGGAGACAAAAATATGAAGGCGAATTAACAAATCCTGAAAAAGCTTCATTAACTGCATTAGAAAAAGGAACATACAATGGTCCAGAACAACCTGAACTATTCTATAACGCATTAGTTCAAATACAACAACAATATGCACAATAATTAAAAAGCGTGGGATAGAAATCAAATGATTTCACATCCACACGCTTTTTTAATTCAATATATATTGCTTAATTTGTTCGATAAAATAATCTTTCATTTCATTTATAATCCACTCATCTGGCATGCCATCTAATGTTGTCTTCCAATTCGTATGAATTTCTAATGAACGATGCGGACATTCAGTTTCACTAAACTCCAAATGTAATCTAACAGTATCACGATTAGGTGTTAAATTATAATCAATCATATCTGAAGCGATTGCTCTTAATGTTTCCTGCTCATTTAATAAAAATTCTTCATCCGTACTTGAGAGAGATTCTAATACTTCATAACCTAAATATTGTTCATTACCTATTGAATTAGCGGTATGCCATGCAATACGCTCAGTATCAATCGCTTGCCATTGTTGATTTCTATCGATGTAATAATGCGCGATACCTTGGACATATCTTTCTTCAGGTGCGTCTATTAATACTTCACGCCATTCATTAGCATTTAACTCACTTGCATCGTTATGGATCACAACACCTAGTAAAGGTTGCTTTCTTTTGTCCATTTCATAATGGATATAATCATTTTGTGAAGCGATAATAATCCTCCCCTTTTCAATGCTTTTATTCATTTTAACACATTAAAATATTTTATTTAAAATTGTTTATCAATCGTTATACATGGTATTGTAATAAAAGGTACAATACAGGAGGTATAACGATTATGACACAACATTTTCATAGAGGAATTTTATTTTACCACGAAGCAGCTGGCCAAGGTAATATATATAAAGAACTCGGACAAGTTACAGAAAATTTAACTCAGTTTTGTGATGAATTAACAATAAAATTAAGTAAAGAAGAAGGACAAATCCGTTCTTATTGTAAAACATTAGTTGCCGATACAAACGAACAAGCTTATGATGTTATTTTTGTACTAGGCGGCGATGGAACTTTAAATGAATTAATAAATGGTGTCGTAGAAAATAATCTCCAAATACCCATTGGTGTCTTACCTGGTGGAACATTCAATGATTTCACTAAGACTTTAAATTTATCTCAAAAACCAATGCAAGCTTCTCAAGATTTATTATCGAGTCAAATTAAGTCATTTGATGTATTAGATGTCAATGGTACCTATGCACTTAACTTTGCAGGTATTGGTTTAATGGTTCAAAACGCTGAAAATGTTGAATCCAACCAAAAAGAATTATTAGGTAAATTCAGTTATATTTTTTCTACTATAAAAACGGTAGCTAACCCAGAAATTTATCAATATGAATTAACAGCTGATAACGAAACATATTCAGGTGAAACATCGATGATTTTGATTGCGAATGGTCAACATGTAGGTGGTAGTAGAATACCTTTAGAAGACTTATCCCCTACTGATGGTAAAATGAATATATTTATTTTCGATAAACAAAACTTCAGTATCATCAATGACTTCTTTAAAGTAAAAGATAGCATGAATTGGAATGAGATTAGTGACAGCATACAACATATATCATGTGAAGCAGCTACGTTATCTACTGATCCATCAGCCAAATTAGATATAGACGGTGAAATTCTGTTCGAAACGCCTGTTGAAATAAAAATATTACGTGACCAAGTTAAATTGTTCTATGTAGATTTGAATAATGAATAATTAAAACCCGCTTCACTGAACATATACAGTGAAGCGGGTTTTTCGAAAAATTATTTATAATGATATCTAGAGTTTTAAAAACTTAATAAAAGCATTTCACAACATGCTATGCTTGAATATTACCATGTTCATCAGATTGTCTAAACAATGCAAATATAGCACTGAAGAATGCGATAACATGTGGAATCCCTGTCCAACAGAATGCTAAGTGTAATAGTCCAACAACTGGTTTTTGAGCATAAAATTTATGAACGCCAAAGTTTCCTAATAACACAGCTAATGCGATATAAATCCATTTATTTACGAGCATAATATCCCTCCTTCAACTATAAATATTATTATAGTCTCTCTATAGATATATTACCCAAATATAAACGAACAAAATCAGTAATAGTATGACAATTTTGTCACTTATCAATAAAAAAGCTGCCTCAAGTTTTAAAACTTGAGGCAGCTAAATGCATTAGTTACCTAAATAGTCATTAAAATCAGCAATAAATTGATCTTTGTTCTGTGCTGAAGGATATTGTAATCCACCTAAAATAATAGATTGGCTACTTATTGTAATAAAGTCATAATCAATGGAATGTCTCAAAAATATATTTTTTGCTTCTTCTTGATTGTATTTATTCTCTAAATTCTCAAATACGATAATCTTTTTATCAAAAAACATAACTGCCTCCAAAAAACTTAATATATAAATACTACAAAACTATATTAAGCGAATCTAGAGGGAATTGATGTAAATGCTTATTAATAATGTGTTATTACATATATTTTATAGATTTACAGAACAAATTTAAATGTTTTTAAATGATTATGATTGATTATGAATTTTTGATAAACTCTTTCTCTAAATGATCCATCATGTTCTGGGCTTTTTTTAATCCAGGAGATTCGTTTTCTTCTTCCATTTGTTCGAGTTCCACTATATTAAATTGTACTTCTTTTTTTAAAGTGTCCCACATTTTTTGATATACACGTTCTTCCATTTTATTCAGCCTCCTTAAAATCTACTTTCTATATAATATTTACCCTTTTCAAAGTTACACAATCATCATTAAACTTTTGATTGTTAAATCAATGTAAAATAGTAGATTCTAATAAATACTTTTGATTATATTTCATAGCAAGCTTGTATATAAATGTGATTAAACAATGGTATTGAATTTCATTTTCTTGATATTGAGATTTATACTTCAAATATTGGTTACGTTCTTCTTCAGTAGCAATTTTCTTAAAATACCCCCACATATGATCATAAGTGTTGATGATTGATCCTTTAGTCGGAACAATGGCTTTAGCATCATCAATCATACTTTGTAAATCGTCATATGAGATATCTCCCTTTAAAGACTCTCTTATATCTAAATATGACTTTTGACTATGCATCATGACATTATATTTTTCATGTCTCCATAATTTTTCAATATCTGACCTTTTACGCATGTTATCACCTACTTATATTACACCGAGGTGCAATTTTATCTTCTGTCCATTTCATAAATAATAATTTTTCATATTCTAAATAAGCTTGATCATTCATTAATTTCGTTTCACCATAAACAAATATAGGTGATAATTTTTCAGAAGAAAATGCGCCATCTTTAATACCTTTATCTATCATATCACCCATTTGAGAAATTTGATGTTCAAAGTCTTTAGACCTTTTCCCACCTCTTCTTCTATGTTCTTTATCCATATCTAATAATAAGTGATAAGTGTCCTCTAAATACGGATAGCCATCATTAAAAACATGCTTTACAATAGGATGACTTAAATAACGTGTATTACCTTCAATATATTCTAGCTTCGCTAAACATACATTAATGATTTGATAAAGTTCTAATACTTGTTTAGAAAGACGGCGGTTATCTAAAAATTTTGCACTTATTTGATGATTCTCATGAACTCTAAAAATTTGCATTGCGTAATTCCTCTCTCATTATTTAACAATCATGATGATACCGAAGCAAATCAATAAGATATAAATATATTTAATTAAAGCACGTTGATCAATTTTAGTATTGATGATATGACCCAGCCATAATGTAAGGATTATAAGTGGTAAAATTGCCAATAACAAATACCAAAGTGATATTGACCAAAATCCTGAAACACCATGACTAAAGACAATAAAACAACCTGTAATAAAAAAATGTACTTGTGAAATATTTTTTAAATCTGTTACATGCCATTTTTTTAAAGTTCCATATATAATAATCGGTACACCGTGACTATTATATGCACTACCTAAAACACCTGAAACAATACCTGCAATATAGTCATAAAACTTTGGAATATTCAATTTAACTTGGTATATATTCTTATAATAATTAATAAGATTAATAGCACCGTACAATAATATAAATACCCCTAAAAATTTAATAATCACATCTTCATTTGCCCATTTAACAATTATGATTCCAATCGGTGTCCCAATAATAGAACCAATTAACAAACGTTTAATAATAGACCAATCTAGATTGCCACGGCTTCTAATAAACACAGGAAAAGACACTAATAACCCAACAATTGACACCACAGAAATAGACAATTTAAAATCTAAATTTAATAAAGCGAGTAATGGCATCGTGACTAAAGCCTCACCAAATCCAAACACAATTCTTACCATTGCCCCCAGTAGAATTGAAAAAATAACGAGTGTCCAAATTGTAATATCCATAGAATCCCCTTTAATATGTTTATAAAATAAAAACACCTTCTAAACATTAGAAAGTGTCAAAATCTCATTAATATTCTACTTCCATTATACCTTTTTTAAGAACTAAAAAATATGAAAATGGTTTAAAAACAAGGGAATACTAGAATATTTCAACATCGTATTTAATAGTTCAATCTTTGTTATAATCAATTATGAAAAGTCATATAAGGAGGTTTGCAATTGTTTGATTCAATTGAATTAATAAAAAACTATTTTAATGATGAAGCAATTGAAGACTACAAACTTGAAGAACTTAATATTAAATATGAAGCTTGTAGTTTTCAAATTCAAAATATTACTTATAGAAGTAGACGAGCTAAAAAGACAGCTAATAAAAAAGGTTATTTTGTCGTATTTTGGGTTAAAGATCAAAATGATCAAAACAGACCTTATACATATTCAGAAACACCGGATAAACTCATCATAGCTATATTAGATAACAATAAAAAAGGGCTATTTATTTTTCCTAAAGATATTCTATTTAAGCAGAAAATCATTAGTAATCATGAAATAAAGGGAAAAATGGCAATGAGAGTTTACCCACCTTGGGAAAATCCTTTAAATAAAACTGCTAGTCAAACTCAAAATTGGCAAAAAGAATTTTTCATAGATTTATCTAACATATCATTTATTACCTCTTAACTTGTATATACAAGTTTAACAAGATATAATATGTTCATATTCATATAAAGGGGAATTATGATATGCAGAATGATTTTGATTATAAGCAAATGCTTAAAGGTGAACTATACATAGCGCACGATATTCATGAATCTAATGGTTCGAAAAAAGGAAAAATGCTAGCAGATAAAATTAATTATACACCTATTGAAAATAGTGATGAGATAATTAAGTTAGAAAAAGAACTTTTTGGTAAAACAGGTGAAAATATATATTTACATCCACCACTCTATGTTGATTACGGTAGACATATCAATATTGGTGAGAATTTCTATGCTAATATGGATTGTATATTTTTAGATGTGAATCATATCAATATCGGCGATAATGTTATGTTTGGTCCAAGAGTGAGTTTATATACAGCAGGTCATCCAATTGATCCAACAATACGAAATGAACAATTAGAATTTGGTCATGAGATTAATATTGGAAATAATGTATGGATTGGTGGAAATGCAGTCGTATTACCAGGCGTTTCGGTAGGGGAAAACTCTGTAATCGCATCAGGAGCAGTCGTAACAAAAGACGTGCCACCAAATACAGTCGTAGGTGGAAATCCAGCAAAAGTCATTAAGCATATCACAAGCTCTGATTATGACAAATGGCATCAAATGAAATTAGAATATTATGAGAAAAAACGACAATCAATAGAAAATTCATAGTCTTTAAAAGATCACCTCTATGTAGGTGGTCTTATTTTAATAAAATCCTAATATTCTTCCTACAAATCCTATTATAATGAGAGTTGTGGCAATATACCATTTTATTTGAGTATGTTTCATCTCTTCCTTATTTGCCTTTTCTTTTTCATCAAATAAAGATATAAGATCATCTTTCAAATCTTTTATATCAGTTTTTAACTCTGTTCTTAAATTATTCATATCGCCCTTAATCTCTGATCTTAAATTATTTATATCGCCCTTAATCTCTGATCTTAAATTATTTATATCGCCCTTAATCTCTGACCTTAAATTATTTATATCTGTTTTTAATTCTAATTTTGTTGTAGTTAATTCTTGCTTTACTTCCTTGATATTATCTTCGAGTGTATTAAAGCGTGAGTCCATATGATTTTTATGTTCTTCAAATTCAGGTCTTGTTACAAAGTCCATTTTTATCACCTCTTAGTTGTTAATATTATTTAAGTGTGGTGTGAGATAACTAGCGATATCTCAGTATATTTTATTCTCTATATTTTATATTATTATAAAATATATTTATTTTCAAATCAAGTTTTACTACGCCTATTTGCAGGTATATCATTCTAGTTATTTACACTTGTGTCTACTTCTGTAAATACTGGCTTCCTTAGTTACACTTCGTATGACTTTTGTTACTATAGACGCCCTTAGTTACAATTCCTACGACTTTTGTTACTATAGGCACCCTTAGTTACATTTCGAGCGACTTTTGTTACTATAGGTGCCCTTAATTACAATTCCTCTGACTTTTGTCATTAACTTCTCCCCCATATTTTATCTTCTCAATCACCACCACACACTCCCCCCATAAATTCAAACACAAAAAACCCTCAAAGCTTATGCTTTGAGGGTTAATAGCAATTAGTATTGCTTCATATATTGATCTCTTTCCCATTCTGATACTTGTGTACGGTAATAATCCCACTCTAATGATTTAGATTGTATAAATTGGCGATAGATATGATTACCTAATGCTTTTTTGACAACTGTATTTTCTCTCATTGCTTTAACAGCTGTGTAAAGTGTTGATGGTAAGTCTTGTACACCTACCGCTTCACGTTCTTCTCTATCCATTTCATAGATATTTTGATCTACTGATTCTGGTGGCGTTAATTTATTTTTAATACCATCTAATCCAGCTTCAAGGATAGTAGCTAATGCTAAGTAAGGGTTAGCTGCTGGGTCTACTGAACGAATTTCAACACGAGTTGATAACCCGCGAGATACAGGTATTCTTACTAATGGTGAACGGTTTTGACCACTCCATGCAATATAACATGGTGCTTCGTAACCAGGCACTAAACGTTTGTATGAATTTACTAATGGGTTACATACTGCTGTAAATCCACGTGCATTTTTCAAGATACCAGCAATAAAGTGATAGGCATCATCCGTTAATTGCATTTCTCCATTTGGGTCGAAGAACGCATTTTCTTTACCTTTGAATAATGAAACGTTAAAGTGCATTCCGCTTCCGTTTACACCAAATAATGGTTTTGGCATGAATGTCGCATGCAAGTTATGTTTACGTGCAATTGTTTTTACAACTAGTTTGAATGTTTGAATGTTATCACATGCTGTTATAGCATCAGCATATTTAAAGTCGATTTCATGTTGACCAGGTGCTACTTCATGGTGACTTGCTTCAATGTCAAAGCCCATATCTTCTAATTCTAGAACGATATCACGACGACAGTTTTCACCTAAATCTGTAGGAGCTAAGTCGAAGTATCCACCATTATCATTTAATTCTAATGTTGGTTCTCCTTTTTCATCTAATTTGAATAAGAAGAATTCTGGTTCAGGTCCTAAGTTGAAATCTGTAAATCCTAACTCTTCCATCTCTTTTAATACACGTTTTAAGTTTGTACGTGGATCACCAGGGAATGGTTTGCCATCCGGATTGTAAATATCACAAATTAATCGTGCTACTTTACCTTTTCCTGCTGTCCAAGGGAAAATTACCCAAGTATCTAAATCAGGACATAAATACATATCCGATTCTTCAATTCGCACGAATCCTTCAATTGAAGAACCGTCAAACATCATTTCATTGTTTAATACTTTTTCTAATTGTGCAATTGGTACTTCAACGTTTTTAATTGTACCTAAAATGTCAGTAAATTGTAATCTCAAATAACGTACGTTCTCTTCGTCAGCAAAACGAAAAATATCTTCTTTTGTAAAAGTTTGTTTAGCCATGTGATTATCCTCCAGTTTTTAATTAAAAAATCTTGATAAATCTCCACGGTTAAGTGGTCCCTCTGTTTTAGAAGTTCCTCTAATTACCCGCTCTCTCATCTTCAGTTCTTCATCAGAAAGGTCATTTTCTTCTTCCAAAAGAATTTGTTTAATGCCTTTCATATTAAATCCCTTTTCGATAAGATTTTTAATTTCCAGTAATCGTTCAAGGTCATTTAAAGAAAATAACCGTTGATTACCTTCAGTCCTTTTGGGCGAAACGAGCTCATTGCTTTCATAGTATCTGATTTGTCTAGCTGTTAGCTCTGTTAACTTGATTACGACACCAATCGGGAACACGGCCATGTTTCTTCTGATTATGTCTCTTGACAGCACGACCGCCTCCTTTAGTAAGAACTTGTTATAAATTTAGCACATAAATTTTCAGAAAACAAATGAATGTCAGGAAACCTTACATCTTTTATAATTCAACAAGATTTTGCTTGATTAAATGCTGTACAGCACGCGTTATCGCAATTTTAACATGCTCATAAGTTAAGCCACCTTGAATGTATGCTTCATATGGTGGTCTTATTGGACCATCTGCTGTTAACTCTATTGAAGATCCTTGAATAAATGTACCTGCAGCCATGATGACATCATCTTCATAACCTGGCATATAGCTAGGCATCGGACTAAAATGAGCATTAATTGGAGATGCGTGTTGTATCGACTGACAAAATGCAATCATTTGTTCTTTTGTTTCAAAAGTAACAGATTGAATAATATCTGTGCGTTTATCTTGGTAATGTGGTGTCGTTGTCATATTTAATTTTTCTAACAAGCGAGAAGTAAATAAAGCACCTTTCAAACTTTGACTGACAACATGCGGTGCTAAGAAGAACCCTTGGTACATTTCTGGCAAACTCCCTAAAGATGCGCCCGCTTCTTTACCAATTCCTGGTGCCGTTAATCTGTATGCACAACGTTCTATCAGGTCAGCTTTTCCTGATATATACCCGCCAATTTTAGCTAAACCACCTCCTGGATTTTTAATTAAAGAACCTGCTATTAAATCTGCACCTATTTCAATTGGTTCTTTACCTTCAACAAATTCTCCGTAACAATTATCCACAAATATAATTTTATCTGGATATACTTCTTTAATCGCTTTGATTGCTTGTTCAATTTGTTCAATTGTTAATGAAGGTCGTGAACTATAACCTTTTGATCTTTGTATCGCAATAACTTTAGTATTTTCATTAATATTTTCTAACACTGAATGAATATCTATTTTATTTTGTTTCAATGGTACTTCTCGATAAGCGATACCTTGTTCAATAAAACTTCCAATACCATTACCATTTATACCGATTACTTCTAATAACGTATCATAAGGTGTTCCTGTAATATATAATAATTCTTCCCCATATTTCAGTTGGCTGTTAAGCGCTAATGTTATAGCATGCGTTCCTGAAATAATTTGTGGTCTTACTAAACTGTCTTCAGCTTTAAATACTTTACTATAAACATCTTCTAAATGATCTCGACCTATATCATCGTATCCATAACCTGTTGTACCGATTAAGTCTGATTCAGTGATTTTCACTTCGTGAAATGCATCAAGTACATGTTCTTGAGCGATTAAAGCATTTTGTTCGATTTGATCAAAGTATGGTCTTAATTCTTTTTCTACATCAATAATTAATTCTTTTAATTTCTGTGCCATTTATTTACCTCTTATTTCTGTTTATAACCTTTTATGTGATATGTTTCTGTTTCTTCATCAAAATCCATTTTTTCAACTAAAGTATGTGTTTTTTGCCAATATAATTTGTCAGCATCACTTGATGATATATCCATTTCATAATAATCCATTGTCTCTTTAATCATATCGACTAATTTTTCTTTAAATATAGCTTTATCATTAGAATTTTTTGCTGAAACAAATATAGATTGTCCTGATATTGCCGAATGATTAGAAGGTGCTAAATCTTTTTTATTAAATACGACTAACATCGGAATATGGCCCATATCTAATTGATTGACTAAAGTCATAACCGTTTCATACTGTTCCATATAGTGTGGATGACTTGCATCTACAACATGAACGAGTAGTTGCGCATATTTCGCTTCTTCTAAAGTCGATTTAAATGCTGCAATCAATGTTGTAGGCAACTTCTGAATAAACCCAACTGTATCAGAAAGTATAACGTTAAACCCGTTATTTATCGTAATTGCACGAGATTTAGGATCTAAAGTCGCAAATAACAAATCTTGTTCAAATGTTTCATCATTTGATAACTGATTAAACCATGAAGATTTACCGGCATTTGTATAGCCAATTAATGCAACTTGGTAAGCTTGATTATGTTGACGTCGTTCTCTATATCGTGATCGATGAGAAACAATTGTCTCTAATTGATGTTTTATTTCATTCATTCTAGTACGAATATGTCTTCTATCTGTTTCTAATTTCGTTTCACCTGGACCTCTCGTACCAATACCGCCACCTAAACGAGATAAGCTTTTGCCGTGTCCAGATAATCTCGGCAATAAATAATCTAACTGTGCTAATTCAACTTGCAATTGACCTTCTCTACTTGAAGCTCTTTGAGCAAAAATCTCTAAAATCAATTGCGTGCGGTCTATAATTTTTGTATTAAATAATTCATCTAAATGTTTTGATTGCGCAGTTGTCAATTCATCATTTGCGATAACTGCATTCACTTTAATATCATTCAATTCGATATATTCAATGACTTCTTCTATTTTACCTTTACCAAAATAATATTGTTGATCAGGTCGTTCTCTTTTTTGAGTAAAGACTTCCATTACTTCTAGTTGACTTGTGACAGCAAGAGATTCCAATTCTTGAACTGTTGATTTGAATGTTGCTTCATCATCTTTTTTATCATGAATTGCTAACAGGATTACTTTTTCTATTTCATGTTTTGTCGACTTCATATCGTTTTTCATTTTATCACGCTCACTTTAAATATATTTTAACATATAAACATGCATGCAAATTGATATGACTTTAATAAATTTTTGATTATAATAGAATTAAGAAAAGGAGTGATGGCAATGTCAATTTATGACTTCGTTGTTGCAAAAACGAACGGTGAAGAATATTCATTATCTGAGTATAAAGGAAAAGCAATTTTAATTGTTAATACAGCAAGTGAATGTGGATTCACACCTCAATTTGAAGGTTTAGAGGCTTTATACCAAGATTATAAAAATCAAGATTTCGTGGTATTAGGATTTCCATGTAATCAATTTGGTAATCAAGAACCCGGTGACTCTTATGAAGCATACCAAAATTGTAAATTAAATTATGGTGTAACTTTCCCAATGCATGAAAAAATAAAAGTTAAAGGTTCTGAACAACATCCTTTATATGAATATCTTACTTCTGCTAAAAAAGGTATTTTAAATGGATCAATTAAATGGAACTTTACTAAGTTCTTAGTGAATAAAGACGGAGAAGTTGTGAATCGATTTTCTCCACAAAAAAATCCTGAACAATTAAGAAGTTCAATAGAAGCAGTATTATAGTGAGATTCACATAAATAAACGGCTAAGACATAATAATGTCCTAGCCGCTTATAATTTCAAATACAATTATTGTTCGCTATCTTGATTTAAATCATCTTGAGCGTCTACGAAAGTTGAGATAGCATGTTTGTAAATTAGATGTTCTTTCCCGAGAATATCTAATAATACAACTTTGTCGTCAAAGTCGACAATTTTCCCTTTCATTTGAAATCCATTTAGTAAGAATACTGTAAGTTCAGTTCCTTCTGACTTGAATTTCTTAAGTAAAACTTCTTGAATATTTTCTTTCTCTGCCATATGACTTTCCCCTTCACTTGGATAATTGGATTACGTTGTCTGCGATTTCTGTTAAAGACTGTTTATCCCGTTGAAACCAAGTCACATTCATTTTATTTTTAAACCAAGTCATTTGACGTTTGGCATATCTTCTTGAATTTTGCTTGATTTGTTCTGTAGAGGTTTCTATGTCTATTTCTCCTTTTACTACTGGTACCAATTCTTTATATCCAATTGCTTGCATACTTTGAGAATTTTGATATCCTTTCTCAACAAGATTAGACACTTCTCTTAATAATCCTCGCTCCAACATCATGTCAACGCGCATATTAATCCTTTGATATAATGTTTCGCGCGACATTTCTATCCCAATTAATATTGTACTATATTTTCCAGTAAATGTCTGGCTTTTCTTTCTTTCACTTAAAGTTTTTTTCGTATTTAAGTAATATTCAATTGCTCGTTCCACTCTTTTTCGGTTGTTTGGATGCACTGATGACGCGGTTTTCGGATCAATCTCATGTAAATAATTGTGCAATTCAATATTTGATAATTTAGATAATTTATTTAATTTATTTTTTGTAATTTCCATTTTTTCAGAACTAATTTTCTCTTCTTCAAGGTTATAGTCATATAAAACCGACTGTACATATAAACCTGTACCACCGACAAGTATTGGCAATTTTCCTCTATCATGAATATCTTTAACAATTCTTTCGAAGTCTTGTTTAAATTGATATACTGAATATGGTTCATCTGGTTCATAAACATCTATTAAATGATGAACAACGCCCTCTTTTTCTTCTTCAGTTACTTTTGCTGTTCCAATATCTAAACCTCTATAAATTTGAAAGGCATCACCATTAATAACTTCACCATTTAAAGATTTGGCTAATTTAATGCTTAATTCTGTTTTACCTACTGCAGTAGGACCTACTATTGCAATTAATGGTTTTTCATTCATTGGATATTTCCTCTTTTTCTAATTGTTTAATTTGTATCGTCAACCAATTATATAAATGTTCATACACTGCATAACGGTTTGTCTCAAATAACACTTCGTGACGTTTATTCTTATATAATTGTACTGTGACATGTTTGACTCCAGAACGTTTATAAATAGAAGCTAATTGTTTAATGCCGTTACCAAATCCACCAAAGTGATCTTCTTTACCTGACACTAATAAGATAGGCATATTTATATTTTGTTTTTTTATATAACTGATTTTCTTAGTTTGTACAGCCGCTTTAACTGTTTCTAGTAGTACTTTATGAGAAATTGGAAATCCTGAATACATATCTTTTTCATATTGTTCACGATTTTCATCACTTTGACTTAACCATTTATGATCTTTATTTAAATCTTTATGTTGTCTATTCATTGTCTTAAAAGCAATATTATTAATAAACTTTGATTTTGTGCGACTTCCTAAAAATAAATTCACAAACTTTAATGCATATAAATTTAAATTACCTTGAATTTTAGGATAAACAACCGTCCCAGATAGTATCAAAGCATCTACATCATTAGGATAGTCATGAACATATTGCCTCGCTACTAGCGAACCCATAGAATGTCCAAGTAATATAAATGGCAATTCTGGATTCAGTTCGTTTTTAAACGTATCCCTTACTTCTTTAACGTCGTCGACTAAATCTTGTAATGCATTAAAATGACCTCTTGAAGAAGCTTCTATGTTCATACCATGACCTCTGTGGTTATGACGTAAAACATGATAACCTCTTTTACATAAATATTCTGCTACTGCATCATATCTATCTTTATGTTCAGCCACACCATGCAGTATATGTATAATTCCAAACGGTTTTTCATCCGTTTTATCGATTGTAACTTCTAAAGTTTGTTCTGTAGATAATGTAATTCTATGATTAAATCGTCTCAAAGACATGCGCCTCCCTTATAAGACATTATAGCAAAATCTATAGCGCTTAAAAATATATTCACAAATCAATCATACAATATATAAAAAAACCTACCGACAAAAAATTGTCAGTAGGTATAAATAAATGATTTATAAATTATTTAACAATAGCTGGTTGATCATTTGGATTAACCGCTTCTTTAATAGCTTGTTCTAATTCATCTTTATAAACACGTTTAGTATCATTATCATAATTTAATACTTGAGCCATTACTTCAACAATTGCATCTTTATGATCTAATACATATTGAATATCAAAGTATAAACGTCCAGAACGACGTACTAAGAAGTCAGTTGGTTTATGAACCATTTCTTTTTGAATGCTGTATATAACTTCAGCATATACTTCGATTGGAAGATTAACGTCTGCAATTTGTGTAGCATGTGCAATAGCAAATACTTCATCTACATTAGATCCGTATTTTCTAGCTAAATAACGTGCTGCATCTTCTGATAAGTTGTAATTTTTAGCTTCTTTAACTTTGCTTTCAACGAATGATTCATAATTTTTACTACCACCAACGTTACCGCCAGAAATGTAAGTTTCTTTTGTACGACAAGGTTTGAATGATAATTTATATTCTTCTTTAAGGCGTTTACTTAATAAATCAACAATATCTTGAGCCATATGACGGTAACCTGTTAATTTACCACCAGCAATTGTAAGTAGGCCTGAATCACCTTCCCAAATTTCGTCTTTACGAGAAATTTCTGATGGATCTTTACCTTTTTCAAAGATTAATGGTCTAACACCAGCCCAAGTTGATTCGATATCTTTATCTTCAACTTTTACAGTTGGGAACATATAGTGAATAGCATCTAATAGATATTGACGATCTTCTTCTGTAACTTTAGGAGAAGATTTATCATTATCATAAATTGTATCAGTAGTACCAACATATGCTTTTCCATCTCTAGGAATTGCGAAAATCATTCTGCCATCATTTTCTGTATCAAAGTATACAGCTTGACCTAATGGGAATACGCTTTGGTCAATAACAATATGAACACCTTTAGTTAATCTAAGTTGTTTATTGTTTGTTGAATAGTCTTTACCACGTACTTCATCAACCCATGGACCTGCCGCGTTGATAACTCTTTTACCTTTAATTTCGAAAATTTCATTTTGTAATAAATCAGTTACTTCGATACCTGATACTTTTTTCTTTTTGTTGTATAAGAATTTATTTGATTTAGCATAGTTAATGATATCTGCACCAAATTCACGTGCGCGTTTCATAACTTCAATTGTTAAACGAGCATCATCTGTACGGTACTCAACATAGTAACCACCAGCTTTTAAACCGTCTTGTTTTACAAGTGGTTCTTTCTTAATTGTTTCTTCTCTGTTTAACATTGTACGACGTTCAGCTTTCTTAACACCTGCTAAGAAATCATAAACTTTCAAACCGATTGATGTTGTAAATGGACCCATGCTACCGCCTTTGTGTAAAGGTAATAACATCCATTCCGGTGTTGTTACGTGAGGACCATTTTCATAAACGATTGCTCTTTCTTTACCAGTTTCAGCAACTACGCCAACTTGGAATTGTTTTAAGTAACGTAAACCACCATGAACTAATTTCGTACTTCTAGAACTTGTACCTTGTGCAAAGTCTTGCATTTCAACTAATGCTACTTTCATACCACGTTGCGCTGCATCTAAAGCGATACCTGCACCAGTGATTCCTCCACCGATAACAACTACGTCATATTCAGTATTTTTAAGTTGATCTTTAACTTGATTACGATTTAATGCTGATAATTGTTGCATAACCATTTCCTCCTATAAAATGTAAAAAAATGAGAGACCTATCCCTACAAAAATTGTACGAACAAAGCCTCTCATGTCTCTACGAAATATTAACTTACCTTAATGATAACACAACTTAATCTAATTTAAAAGCTTGAGTGGCTTTTACTGCAGTTTTCCAACCTTTATAAAGTTTTTCACGCTCTTCTTCTTCAAGTTCAGGTTTGAATTCTGTTTCTAATTTCCAACGTTGTTTTATCTCATCTTTAGATTTCCAGAAACCTACTGCTAATCCAGCTAAGTATGCTGCACCTAATGCAGTTGTTTCATTTACTTCTGGTCTTTCTACTGGCGTATTTACAATATCAGCTTGGAATTGCATTAAGAAATTATTCTTAACAGCGCCGCCATCAACTCTTAATGTTTCAACATTAATACCAGAATCTTTTTCCATTGCTTCTAACACATCTCTAGTTTGGTAACATAATGATTCTAAAGTTGCTCTAATGAAATGTTCTTTTTCAGTACCACGTGTTAATCCGAAGATTGCACCTCTAGCATCTGCATCCCAATAAGGTGTACCTAAACCAACAAATGCTGGTACAACGTATACGCCTTCTGTAGATTTAACACGATTAGCATAATCTTCTGAAGCTGGTGCTGATTTGATCATTCTTAAACCATCTCTTAACCATTGAATAGCAGATCCTGATACGAAAATACTACCTTCAAGTGCGTAGTTTACTTTTCCATCTAAACCATAGGCTAATGTTGTTAATAAACCACTTTCAGATTTTACAGCTTTTTCACCAGTGTTCATTAACATAAATCCACCAGTACCATATGTGTTCTTAACTTCTCCACTTTCGAAGCAAGCTTGTCCAAATAATGCAGCTTGTTGGTCACCTGCTACACCAGCGATTGCTATTTTCTCACCGAAGAAGTGATGCTCTTGAGTATAACCATATACTTCACTAGAAGGTTTAACTTCTGGCAACATAGAAGCCGGTACATCAAGATATTCTAATAATTCTTCGTCCCATTTTAAGTCATAAATGTTATACATTAATGTTCTACTTGCGTTTGAGTAATCTGTAACATGAACGTCACCTGTAAATTTCCAGATTAACCATGTATCAATTGTTCCGAATAATAAATCGCCGTTTTCAGCTTTTTCTCTAGCACCTTCAACATTATCAAGAATCCATTTTACTTTTGTACCTGAGAAATATGGATCTAATAATAGACCTGTTTTTTCTTTGAAAATTGGTTCTAAATCTTTAGATTTTAATTCTGTACAAATGTCTTGAGTTTGTCGAGATTGCCAAACAATTGCATGATAAACTGGACGTCCTGTGTTTTTATCCCATACAACTGCAGTTTCCCTTTGGTTTGTAATACCAATACCTTCGATTTGCTTTGGACTAATGTTATTTTCATTAAGTACACTTGAAATAACTGCTAATACTGATGTCCAAATTTCATTAGCATCATGCTCAACCCAACCGCCTTTAGGGAAGTATTGTTTAAATTCTCTTTGACTCACAAATTTGATAGTACCTTCTTTATCAAAAAGTATTGCTCTTGAACTTGTTGTACCCTGGTCAATTGATAAAATGTATTTTTCCATATTAAACACTCCTATAAATTTGTATATTACAGAATTTCTGAAACTTCGTCTTTAAGTATTGATTTATTTAAGAAAATACCAGACAATACGACAATCACAGTAAAGATGATTGAGAAAATAACGAATCCGTTTACAACCCCGTTAAAGAAAATGTTAAATAATGCAGCACCTAACATACCGCCTGAAATAGGCCCTAATAGTGGTACAATCGCATATTTCCAATTTGAACTTCCTTTACCCGGAATTGGTAATAACATATGCATGATACGTGGCCCGATATCACGAGCTGGGTTAATGGCATAACCTGTCGCACCACCTAAACTTAAACCAATTGCTACAATTAATAAACCAACAATTAATGGGTTTAAGCCATCAGTAAATTTATTTGTTCCTATAAATAATAATCCCATAACTAAGATCATAGTTCCAATAATCTCACTCATAAAGTTTGCTACATAGTTTGGATAAGATGGACCAGTAGAAAATACACCTAATTTAGCACCTTGATCTTCAGTTTTTTTCCAATGTGGTAAATAAGTAGCCCATACTAAAGCAGCACCAATCATAGCACCAAGCATTTGTGCCACAATAAATGGAACAACTTTAGACCATGGGAATGATCCATCAATTGCAAAGCCTAGTGTAACAGCTGGGTTTAAATGCGCCCCGGATACATTTCCAACTGCATAAACGCCAAGCATAACAGCTAGTCCCCAACCTAATGATATAACAATCCAATCTGCACCTTTACCAAGTGTACCTTTTAGATTGACGTTAGCACACACACCACCACCAAACAATATTAAGATGGCTGTACCGATTAATTCTCCTAAAAATTCACTCATATTAAACACCCTCCTAAATAAAATATGCTAATACATAAAAATCCCCCTACGTTGAACTACACATAATATTTATATAGTAATTTATACAAATTTAACGCATAGTTTCTTTTCGTAGAGGGTCTCATTTACTCATCTCATATATTAACTTAATTAGAAGTATAATACTTTATGAAAACGTTGTCAAATAGATTTACCAAATTGTAATATCACTAGACGTAACATATTGTGCACCGCTTTCAATTGCTAAATCAATTTCTTCTTTAGTATTAATTAAACCGCCCGCAATAATTCGCTTACCTGTTTTATCACTGATTTCTTTGATTACTTTAGTAGCAACACCTGGTAGAACCTCTACTAGATCAGGGTCTGATTGTTTAATAAGTTCAATACTTCTACTTAACGCAGTGCTATCAAGAATAAATACACGTAATATGGTTAACGTATTTAATTTTTTTGCACGCTTAATAATTTTTGATTTCGTTGATATGATGCCATGTGGTTTATATTGTTGTATAACATATTCAACAGCTGCTTCATCATTTGATAAACCTTTTATTAAATCAATATGAAGCATCACTTCTTTTTGATGCTTTTTCATTTGCTCTAAAATACCTTGCAAATGTCCGATATGTGTATCTAATAAAACGCATCTCTCGTAATCCATCTTAAAGAACTTTTCCATATCTTTCATAGAGCGAATAGCTGGTAATATATGATTATTCATTTTATCCTCCTACATAACGCGTTTAAATAATTTCTCTAATTCATACGTCGTTAATTCAATAATAATTGGTCTTCCGTGCGGACAAGTAAATGGGTCGGTTGTTTCTCGTAACTCATCTATCAAATGACTCATTTCATGGTTTCTTAAATAATGATTAGCTTTAATAGATTTTTTACAACTCATCATAATTGCTGCATCTTCTCTTAATTTTTTAATATCAACTTTTTCATGATTTAACACGTAATCGATCATATCTTTTATAATTTCTTCTGCATCAACATTAGGTAACCAAACCGGATATTCACTGACCATATAATCATGATGACCAATTGGTTCTAAAAATACGCCCGCTTCAGCAAGTGATTGTAAATGCTTTTCAATAATCATGTGCTCGTCTTTAGAAAAATTAAATGTTAATGGCAACAATAAACTTTGTGTTTCATTTGTGACTTCACCAATTTTTTCTTTGAAAAATTCATATTTAATTCGTTCTTGCGCTGCATGTTGATCAATCATAAACATGCCCGTATCATTTTGTGCCACAATATATGTTCCGTGAACTTGACCTACAACTTCCATATACGGTACACGTGGCCCTTCAGATACTTGCTCTTCTTCAATTGGTGTTTGATATGGTGTATCAACATGTTCTACTGTATCTTGGACTTCATAAGTTTCTTCATTATTCTCTACCTGCTCGGGTTCATCATGTAGAACTTCTATATCTCTATTAGCTTCTTGACTGATAGTATCTTCTTGAATAACCGAATGATGTTCAATTTTATCTTTAAATTGCCAAGAAGATGAAGGTTCTCTACTAGTAGAGTCCTTTGTGTTTTCAATTTCTTCAACACTTTCATTTTTATCAGATATGTGCTGATATTGAGTTGTATTTTGATTTCTTTTGGCTTCAAAATCTATTCTTTGTTGCTCAAAAATTTCTTTTTGTGATTTTTTAGGTTTTTGCTTTTCTAAAGATGTATCTGGAATTAATGACATACCTCTAAATGCTTCTTTAATTTTTTGATTAATCAAATCATAAAGTAGTTGTTCTTTAGAAAGTCTTACTTCTAGTTTCGTCGGGTGAACGTTAACATCTACTAAAATCGGATCCATTTCAATATTTAAATAAACGATTGGATACCTGCCAATTGGTAATAGTGTATGATAACCTTCTATAATCGCTTTGTTAAGTACAAAATTCTTAATATATCGACCATTTATAAATATAGAAATATAATGTCTATTACTTCTCGTGTGCTCAGGTTTACAAATAAAACCATTTACGACGTAATCATCTGTTTCTCCATTAATTGGTACAAGGTCTTTCGCAATTTTCATGCCATAAATTTCAGCCATTACTTCATTTGTTCTACCTGAACCATTTGTTGAAATTACTGTTTTATCATCTGATACGAGATTAAATGCGATATTTGGATGACTCATTGCCATTCTGTTCACTATATCCGTTATTTTACCCAGTTCAGTATACAAACTTTTAACATATTTTAATCTTGCTGGCGTATTATAGAATAAATCTTCAACAAGAATATCTGTACCTTTTTTAGCTTTAGCAGGTTGTTTTTTTGTAATTTCACCATTTTCAACGCGTACTTCATGACCAAGCATACCATCTGTACAAGTCTTCATCGTCACTCTACTCACTGATGAAATACTCGCCAAAGCTTCTCCTCTAAAACCAAGCGTACGAATATGAAACAAATCATAATCGTTATTAATTTTACTTGTCGCATGTCTACCAAAAGCTTTGGATATATCGTCTGCTTCAATGCCTGTTCCATTATCTACGACTCTAATAGATTGAATACCTGATTCTTTAATCGTAATATCAATTTGAGTAGCTTGAGCATCAATTGCATTTTCCAACAATTCTTTCACAACAGAAGCTGGTCTTTCTACCACTTCACCTGCAGCTATTTTGTTGGCTAAAGATAATTCGAGCTCTTTAATTTTTCCCAATGCACTCACACTTTCTATTTAAGTTGTTTTTGTAATTCATGCAGTTTTGATAATGCTTCAATAGGTGTTATGTTCATTAAATCAATTGATTTCAGTTTCTTTTCAATTTCAGATTGCCCTTGTTCTTCAAATAATTGGAATGATGGTTGTTCATACTTATCTGCTTCTTTTTCTACTTTAGTATGAGATTCAAGTTCTTGCAAAATAGTATGTGCTCTTTCAATAATTTCATCAGGTAAATCCGTTAACTTCGCTACATGAATACCATAACTTTGATCAACTGCGCCTTCTTTTACTTTATGCAAGAAAATCAATTCTCCTTGATATTCTTGTGCAGCAACGTGAATATTTTTAAGTCCAGATAACGTTTCATCTAAATGTGTTAACTCATGATAATGTGTAGAGAATAATGTTTTTGCTTTTGTATGATGATGTACATATTCAATCATAGACTGAGCAAGTGCTAGACCATCAAATGTTGATGTACCTCTTCCAATTTCATCAAATATAATTAAGCTATCTTCAGTTGCACCAACCATAGCTTTTTCAGCTTCTAGCATTTCGACCATAAATGTACTTTTCCCTGATACTAAATCATCTGCAGCACCAATTCTCGTAAAGATTTGATCAAATATTGGCAATTGCGCATAATCTGCAGGCACGTATGCACCCATTTGAGCCATAATACTAATAATAGCTATTTGACGCATATACGTACTCTTACCAGACATATTTGGTCCTGTTATTAAATAAATAAAGCCTTCTTTATCTAAATAACAGTCATTTGGGACATAATCATTATGATCCATTACGCGCTCAACAACAGGATGTCGCGATGATTTAAGTGATAATGTTTTATCTTCACTAAAAATTGGACGTGTATAATGATATTTTTGAGCAATTTCGGCAAAGCTTTGTAAACAGTCTATTTCTGATAGTAATTTAGCTTGTGCTTGTAACTTTTCAGTATAAGCTTTCACTTCTTGTCTTAAATCCAGGAATAGTTGATATTCTAGTTCGATTGCTTTATCTTCTGCACCTAAAATGATAGATTCTTTTTCTTTCAATTCTTCAGTAATAAATCGTTCAGCATTTGATAATGTTTGCTTACGTTGATATCCTAAAGCATCCGTGTCTATATGATTTAAATTAGCTTTTGTAATTTCAATATAATACCCAAAAACTTTGTTAAAGCTTACCTTTAATGATTTAACACCTGTTCGTTCACGTTCTTTTAATTGTAATTCTGCAATCCATTGTTTACCATTTGTTGAAGCTTCTTTATATTGATCTAGTGTTTCGTTATAGCCTTTTTTAAATATGCCACCTTCTTTAACAGATATCGGTGGATCTTCTACTAAACTTTCATCTAATAATCGTTCTAAATCATTTAATGGCTCTAAATCTTTAAATCGATCTATAGACTTTGAGTCTAATCTTTCAATAATTTCTTTAACATATGGAATTTGCTTTATTGAATAATTCAACTGTACTAAATCTTTAGCATTCACATTGCCATAGCTAACTCTTCCGACTAATCTTTCAATATCATATACCATATTTAAATAGCTTCGAAGTTCATCACGCTCAATAAACCCATTCACTAATTGTTCAACAGCATCTAATCTTTGTTCGATATCTCTTTGATTAATAAGTGGTCTATCTATCCATTGCTTTAATCTTCTTGCGCCCATAGGTGTCTTCGTATCATCCATCAACCATAATAATGTACCTTTCTTAGATTTAAGCCTGATACTTTCTGTTAATTCAAGATTTCGTTTCGCATAAAAGTCCATTTTCATATAATCTAAAGCTCTATATACGACAACTTCTTCTAAATGTGGCATATCGCGTTTACCGTTATCATGAATATAATTTAATAAATAATTTAATGACCTTTTTTGATCGTGAGATGTGCCTGTGACAACTTCATAGTCTCGTTCTTCATAGCTATCAATAACTGTGATGGTTTCAGTTATGAGTTGAATTTGTTTATATAAATTATCTGGTAACACTTTATTAACAATAATTTCATTAGGGTGAATCGTTGTAATTTCATTAATTAAAGTTGTTTCATCTACAAATGATGTTACCTTTAATTCTCCTGTTGTGACATCACAGTAACTTAAATGAAACTCTCCGTCTTCTTTTATAAATCCTAATATATAATTATTTGTTTTTTCGTCCATACCTTTTTGATCCATAACCGTACCTGGCGTTATGACTTGCACTACTTCTCTACGAACCATTCCTTTAGTTTGTGTCGGATCTTCCATTTGTTCACAAATCGCGACTTTATAACCTTTTGAAATAAGTTTTTCGATATATCCAGAAGCAGAATGATACGGTACCCCACACATTGGAATTGGATCTTTCTTAGCATCTCTTCTTGTCAGTGTTATTTCTAATACTCTTGATGCTTCAATTGCATCATCGTAGAACATTTCATAAAAATCACCTAATCTGAAAAATAATAATGTATCTTGATATTGAGATTTTATCTTTAAATATTGAGCCATCATCGGCGTTGGTTTAGACATCTTTATTCACGTTCCTTTTTTTAACTTTCGATTTATCTATTTTATCAAAATTTCTACTATTAAACGAGTATGTTTATTTATTAAAAAAAGAGCGTGATATAGCAATATATGCTTCACACCCTTTAATTTATGATATAACTTTAAGTATCATTTTTTAATTTCTTTAATATGCCTCTTTTTTCAAAAGCTTTTAATAACATATAACTCGCGATAGCGCCTATTAGACTACTAAAGAAAAATGATAAAAATAACGGCCAAAATGCAATTTTCCCTAATTCTAGTAACCAACCTAACGGAATACAAACGAAGCTACCTATCATACCAGTGCCTAGGACTTCTCCTAAAGATGCAATTGATAATTGTTTACGATATTTATAGAGTAAACTTGCTAATAATACGCCTATCATACTGCCTGGAAAAGCAAAAATCGTGCCTAAACCTAATAAGTTTCTAATAAACGAAGATAACAAAGCTTGTGCTAAGCCATACCATGGTCCAAGAAATACAGCTGATATGACATTAATGAAATGTTGCATTGGTAATGCTTTTATTGGGCCTATAGGTATTGTAATAAAAGTACTAAACACCACATTTATCGTTGTTAATATTGCAGTTAAAGTCATTAATTTTGTCTTCTTCATTATATTTCCTCCAAATAAAAAATCATTAGTCTACGTATTGGCAGACTAATGATTAAAAGCATATATAATCTTTAGTTGCACAATCTCTACGCCAGTATTACCTGGATCAAATCTACACGTATCTTCTCAGCCTTTTTAGGCACCGTGTGTGCAATATATTAAATCTTAATTTGAACAGCTACTTGTATTTGGTGCATTTCTAACTGCTGCACCTGTTTCACCAGTAAGTTGATTACCACCTGTTGATTCAATAATTTCATTTGTAACTGTATGGCTAATTGAATGAGATACTATTTGTAAAAGTTCATTAACTTCAACTTGCGCTTCTTTAAATTCACTTACAATTGGCATTTCATCTAATTCTTTTTCAATGTTTTTTATTTTTTCTTCAACCATAGCTAAAGCTTTATCTTTACCATAGTTTTGGAAATTAACTGCTTGTTTTTGTAAAGATTTCAAGCTTGCCATTTTTTCTCTGACTGTTTGATTCTCATGAATTTGCGCTTCTGCACGTTTAAAGAAATCTACTTCTTCTGTTTCTGACATCATTTTTCCGAGTTTACGCGCTTGTTCCAAAATATCATCTTTTGTATACATTTAATGTACCACCTTTTCTTTAGATACAACATCTATAAATTCACCATTTAATGAATATTGTTTTGCTTCAGTAATTTTTACTTTTACGATTTTGCCGATTACATCTTTTGGTGCTTTAAAATTAACTAATTTATTCTTTTCAGTATAGCCTGCTAGTACTGCTTCATCTCTCTTACTTGAACCTTCGCATAAAACAAATACTTCTTGTCCTTCATATGGTTTCAATGATTCTGCAGCATATTCGCCAACTACTTTATTTAATCTTTGAAGTCTTGCTTTTTTCTCTTTATCAGGCACATTATCTTTCATCTTAGCTGCTGGCGTACCTTCTCTCGGAGAATATACATACGTGTAAGCATGTTCGAAACCAACTTCATGATACAACTTTATTGTTTCTAAAAATTGTTCTTCTGTTTCATTAGGATAGCCAACAATGATATCCGTTGTCAATGCTACATCTGGAATTGCTGCTTTTATTTTTTGAACTAATTCTAAATAGCTTTCACGTGTATATTTTCTACCCATAATTTTTAACACTTGGTTATTACCAGACTGTACTGGTAAATGTATATGAGGTACGATATTACCACCATTAGCAATCACTTCAATTAAACGATCATCAAAGTCCCAAGGGTGACTTGTCGTAAAACGTACGCGCGGTATATCGATTTTAGTGATGTCATTTAACAAATCACCTAAACCATAATTTAAACCGTCAATATCTTTACCGTATGCATTTACATTTTGACCTAATAAACATATTTCTTGGTATCCTTGTCTTGCTAAATCTCTTACTTCAGCAATAATTTCTTCAGGCATACGACTTCTCTCTTTACCACGTGTGAACGGTACAATACAATACGTACAGAATTTGTCACAACCGTACATAATATTTACCCACGCTTTAATTCTACCATTTCTTACTTTAGGTAGATTTTCGATGACGTCGCCTTCTTTTGACCATACTTCAACAACCATCGCTTTAGACATATATGCTTCTTCTAAAATTTCAGGCAATCTATGGATGTTATGCGTACCGAAAATCATATCAACATTCTGGTATGATTTTAGAATCTTATTAACGACAGATTCCTCTTGTGACATACATCCACATACACCAATTAAACAATCTGGTCGCGCTTGTTTAAGATGCTTTAAATTCCCAATTTCACTAAACACTTTATTTTCAGCATTCTCTCTTATTGCACATGTATTAAGTAATATCACATCTGCATCTTCTACTGAGTTAGTCGGTCCAAAACCTAACGCCTGTAAGATACCAGCCATTACTTCTGTATCATGTTCATTCATTTGGCAACCATATGTTCTAATATAGAATTTACGACCTTTCCCCATACCTCTATGTCGTTCGTCTATTTTAAAATCATCATGATATTCAATTTGTGATTTCCCTCTTTGTTTAGCGTCCTTTAAATTTGGAGGTTGATAAACATGTTCGAAGTACTTGCTATAATCCTTCTCTAAATTAGGTTCTGTCTTCGCTGTAGCCCCATGTTTTCTTTGCTCTTCATTCAATTTCAAAACCCTTTCTGCCCATATATTTATACCTATATATTATATTAGAGTTCAACATAAAGTGCAAAAATGTTCCGACATTTTTGCACTTTCATTTCATGTAGTCATTATTTAATTTTAAAGATGATTAATCCAAAATCTTCTCGTATTTTCTTGTTCATCTGATTTATAGGGTTCATCTTCTACACCATTATTATTTATAATGACTTTCGCACTTGCATCATTCGATTCATCACAAGTTACAAGAACAGAATTTACACCCTCATTATTCAAATTCTTAACTGCATAATTTAACAACTTTGTCGCGTAACCTTTACCACGTTCGCTTTTTCTAACACCGTAACCAACATGACCACCCTTTTTATTTAAATAGTCATTTAAGGCATACCTAATATTTACAGCGCCAACAATTTTGTCATCGTCAATGAGTACATATGTTTTTGCTTTTACAAAGTTTGCGTCAACTGGGTCTTTTGCTTCTTCTAACATGATCAACATCTTGTCAAATCCACCATGTTGATGGACATCAGTCGCCCATGGAACAACCGGTTCTTCGTTTTCATACCATTCATTTATATATTCTGTGAATAACGATTCAATATCTTTATCTAATTCTCTGAATTCCATAAACGTATCCCCTTTTAGTTTAATTCTTTTATTTGTTCATCATCATTTGTATTTAACATGTGATAATAAATACCTTGTTGTTCAATTAATACATCTTGTGAGCCAGATTCAATCAATTCACCGTGGGATAATACAAAGACTAAGTCTGCTTTTTTAACTGTATTTAAACGGTGCGCAATAATAACACTCGTTCTACCTTGCATTAATGTATCCAACGCTTCTTGAATTTTAATTTCGGTTACTGTGTCGATACTACTTGTTGCTTCATCCAATAAAAGTATTTTAGGATCTTGAAGTAAACATCTTGCGATAGAAATAAGTTGCTTTTCACCTTGAGATAATGAACCAGATTCACCTTTCAACACTGTATCATAACCATTTTCTAAGGCTTCTATAAAGTCATGTGCATTTGCTTTTTTAGCAGCTTCTACAACTTCTTCATATGTAGCATTTGGCGTTCCATACATTATATTGTCTTTAATCGTTCCATCAAATAAATAGGAGTCTTGTAACACAACACCAATAGAACTTCTTAAAGATTCACGTGTTATTTTGTTAATTGGTATACCATCTATTAGAATACGTCCTTTATTCACTTCATAATAATGTAGAATAAGTTGCACGATTGTCGTTTTACCTGCACCAGTGGCACCAACTAATGCAACAGATTCACCGTTATGAATTTTAAAGGATAAATCTTTTATAGTCGGTACTTTTTGGTTAGGATCATATTTGAATTCAACATGTTCAAATTCAATTTCACCGTTAATATTTTGATAATCTTGCGCCTCTTTATCATCTTTTTCACTTGGCTCATCCATAATATCAAAAACACGTTCAGCACCTGCAATTGCAGATAATACTGTATTAAATTGGTTTGCTAAATCAGATAACGGTCTTGTAAACTGTCTCGCATATTCTGCGAAAATCACAATCACCCCAACTGTAACACCAGCAGTTTGATTAAGTGCTAATATACCACCAATACCAGCTACAATGGCAAAGCTTAAATTATTTAAATAGTTCATTACTTTTGGTATTAAACCACCAAATGTGATAGACCAAAAACTATATTCTCTCACGTCTTTCGCTTTTTCATTGAATGTATCTATAACATGTTTTTCTTGAGAAAAAGCTTTAACTACTGTTTGTCCATTTACAATTTCCTCGATATATCCATTCATAATACCAAACTGCTTTTGGCGTAAAGCATATAACACACTTGTTCGTGCTGTAATCCATCTTAAACTTATAAACATGATTGGAATAATAATTATCGTCAATAGTGTGAGTAAAGGACTCAAATAAAGCATGATTGAAAGTGTACCAATGAGTGTAACGACACTAGAAGTAAACTGTATAAATGATGAATTTAATACTTGAGATACATTTTCAATATCATTTTGCATTCGACTCATCAGTTCACCATGTTGCTTTTGATCATAATAAGCGACAGGCAAAGTTTGAAAATGTTCAAAAAGTTGATTTCTTAATAAATATACCGTGCGCTGGGCAATACTGACCATCATAAATGATCCTATATATGATGTAACTGAAAGCATTATATATACAATAGCAAGCAGTAAAATATATTGAGGTAGTCCATTTAATTCTTTCGGTATAATTTTCGTATCAATGATATGTCCGATTAAAAACGGTCCAACTAAACTTAATATGGATGAACATATAATCATTAGAATCACGACAATTAATTGAATTCGTTTTTCGTCTATTAATTTCCATATATTTAATAATGTACCTTTCGTATCTCTTGCTCTTTTTTTCTTTTTAGTTGGATGTTGAGTACGATTTTTATCTTCAAATACTGATTTATGACCATAAGGGTTTCTTAGACTCATGATGAACTCACCGCGCTTTCTTGACTACTTGCAATTTCTTTATACAATGGTGATGTTTCTAATAGTGTTTCATGTGTCCCAATAGCTTCAATTCGTCCATCGACTAGTAACATAATTCGATCTGCTGTTTGAGCAGTTGAAATTTTTTGTGTCACAATTAATTTAGTCGTTTCTTCATCTTCTAATGCATCCCATAAAGCAGATTCTGTCTTAATATCTAATGCTGATGTTGAATCATCTAAAATTAATAAACCTGGTTTCCTAACAAGTGCTCTAGCAATAGATAATCTTTGCTTTTGACCGCCTGATAACGTCACACCTTGTTGGCCAATCATCGTATCATATTGATGATCAAAACGTTCGATAGATTGGTGTATTTGGGCTTTTTCTGAAGATAATTCTAACATTTCACTTTCAGCTGATGGATCTCCAAATTGTAAATTCTCATAAATTGTTCCTGAGAATAACAATGCTTTTTGAGGTACGTATCCAATTGCATCTCTTAAAGATTCAATTTCCCAATCGTTTACGTTTTTATTGTTAAGCAATATTTCTCCTGATGTCGCTTTATACATTTTAGGTATCAAACTGACTAATGTAGATTTACCAGAACCAGTTGACCCCATAATGGCAAAAGTTTCTCTCGGTTTCACTTCAAATGATATATGTTCTAAAACAGGCTTATGACTATTTGGATACGTGAAAGAAACATCTTTAAATTGAATAGGATATGCATAATTGGGCTTATGTTCAACTTCATTATTAAACACTTTTTCATCTGATGGCGTAATTAATACTTCTTCAATTCGTTCACTTGATGCTTTCATTCTACTGAGTGTCATGATTAAGAAAGCAAGCATCCCAAATCCACCTTGCATTCTCATACCATAATTTAATATCGCAACTAATTTACCAACTTCTAAAGTAGAATAATCAACCATATCTGAACCAAACCATACAACAGCTAATATACTGCCATTTATAATCAATAATAATGAAGGATTGATAAATTCCATGAGGCGTAATGCGTATGTATAATTGCTTCTAATATCTTTGATTTTTTCATTAAATTGATTGATTTCTTGTTTGCTCGTTTGGCTCGCTTTGATTAATCTGACCGCTTCTAAATTCTGTTGGAAAAATCTATTCATTTCATCAAATTTTCTTTGAATTTTTGTGAATAGTTTAGATCCTTTTCGAGCAATTACAAATATAATAATAAAAATAATCGGAGAACCTATTACTAAATAAATCGCTAATTTCGGTTCGACTGCAAAACTTAAAATAATGCTCCCAATAATCATTAAAGGCGCTCGTAACATGATTCTAATTGACATATATACTGCTTGATCACAATTGGTTACATCACTTGTTAACCTCGTAATTAAACTTGAAGTCTTAAACCTCTCTAATGTTGCTAAAGAAAAAGACTGGATTTTCTTAAATTGTTCAGTTCTTAAATCATAAGCAAATGCTTGAGATACATGCCCCGCAACAAAACTATTCCATATTCCTGATAAAAGGGCTACTAATCCTGTTACTAGCATAATAACTAAGTACAAATATACGTGATTTAAATCATTCTTTAAAATTCCGTTATCAATGATTTCTGATATAAAAATGGGCTGAATAAGTTCAACCGCTAATTCTACTAACATTAATATTAAACCGAGTATAAACAACCATTTATACGACCTAATAAATTTAAGTACTGTTTTCAATTTACATATCCCCTTTAATATATTTTTCTATAACATTCTCCTTTTCTTATATCTTATTATTTTGAAATTATGATTTATACTTATCCGTTAATGTATCCATTGTTATACCTTCAGGCACATGATAGAACTTAATCTGAGAAATAATGCTGTCACATTCAAGTTCAACCATACGTTCATTTATTTGTTCAATAAGAATAAGACATGCATTTAAATCTCCTTCTATCGTTGTTTCTAAAGGATGTACTTCATATTTAAGACCCGATTGATCGATGATACTAATTGCCTCATCAACTAGAGGAATAACACCTGTCTGTTGATGTTCTGGAATAATTTGAATACTCATTAATGTATTTGTCATTTCGAATCCCCCTTTTCTATGTATAAAAGCTCATAGATAAATCTATGAGCTTAAAGTGGTATTATTATATAATTATTTAAACTGAGAAACAAGTTCATCAAATTGATTTTGTTCAAGTTTAAGAGACTTTTTAACAAGTGGTTGTTCATCAAACTGTTCAATTTGTGATTCATATGATGGTGTATCTTTATCTTGATAAATAATTCCTGTAATCATTGATTCAGTATCTAATACAGTTTGCATTGCTTGAGATTTGTTTGTATTATCATAACCTTCAATATCTGCAAGTTTTGTTAAATTTTCTTTAAACCAGTCATACGTATTAATTTTATTATACGTTACACATGGTGAAAATACATTTACAAATGAAAATCCTTTATGATTAATCGCTTCTTCAATAATACTTGTTAATTCTTTAATATCACTAGAGAAACTTTGAGCAACAAATGTTGCACCAGATGATATCGCCAATTCTAAAGGTGCAATATTTTGTTCGATGTTACCTTTTGGAGTTGATTTCGTTACAAATCCTTTAGCAGAACTTGGTGATGTTTGTCCTTTTGTTAAACCATAAATTTGGTTATCCATAACGATATAAGTCATATCCATATTTCTTCTTAATGCATGAACAGTATGGCCCATACCAATCGCAAATCCATCACCGTCACCACCTGAAGCGATAACAGTTAAATCTTTATTAGCCATTTTAACGCCTTGTGCTAATGGTAAAGAACGTCCATGTATAGAATGAACGCCATATGAATTTACATAACCGCTTAAACGTCCTGAACATCCAATCCCTGTAATAATGGCAACTTCTTCTGGCTCTAGTCCAACATTAGCTGCTGCTTTTTGAATTGCAGCTTGTACTGAGAAATCTCCACAACCTGGACACCAGTTTGGTTTAACATTATTTCTAAAATCTTTAAATGTTGCCAATTAAATCAACTCCTTCATATTACTTACGACTTCTAAAGCTTTATCTTCTATTTCATGTGGTAAGAACGGCGTACCGTCATATTTAGTTTGGTTAATAATTTTATTTTGATGATTAATATTCATCTTAATAATATTAGATAGTTGTCCTTGATAGTTATGCTCAGCTACAACAACTTTTTTAGCTTTATTAAATGCTTCTTGCACAACATCTGAAGGGAACGGATGAAGTTGTCTAATTTGAATGTGATTGACTTTCACATTTTGTTGATCCAATCTTGAAATAGCTTCTTCGATTGCACCAGCTGTTGAAATAAAGCCAACATATAATATATCCGCTTCTTCATATTTTTCATTAGATTCTACTGGATCATTGATCAATAATTGAGCTGTTTTACGCATACGTTTATCCATTTGTTTTTGTCTGTTCTCAGCACTTTCAGAAGGTTTTCCTTCTTCATCATGTTCAACACCTGTAACGTGATGGATTCCGCCTATTGTACCTGGTAAGATACGTGGTGATACACCTGAATCTGTTAAAGCATAACGTTTAAAGTACGCTTTATCTTCTTGTTTTTCTAAATCACCTTCAACCAATGCACCTCTACGAATTTCAACTTTGCTATAATCTAATGATTCTACAGTTTGTTTACCTAATGATAATTGTAAATCTGATAATAGAATAACTGGACATTGATATTCTTCAGCTAAGTTAAACGCTTCTACAGTTAAATAGAATGCATCACTTGCACTAGTTGGTGCCAATACGATTTTAGGAATGTCACCGTGTGTACCATAAATCATTTGCATTAAATCTGATTGTTCTTGTTTCGTTGGCAGACCAGTAGAAGGTCCCCCACGTTGTGTATTTACAATAACAAGTGGTGTTTCAGTCATACCTGATAAACCTATTGATTCCATCATTAATGATAAACCTGGACCTGCTGAAGATGTGAATGAACGTACACCTGCATAGTTTGAACCTATCGCCATTGTACATGCTGCAATTTCATCTTCTGTTTGAATAACTGTTCCACCTAATGCTGGTAAACGATCAATCATATACTCCATAATTTCAGATGCTGGTGTGATTGGATATGCTGCCATAAATCTAACACCTGCTGCAACAGCACCTAAACCAATTGCATCATTTCCTATCATAAATAAATGACCTTCAGAGTCAGTTGGTTCTATGGTATGTTCACTTTGTAAATCGTCCATTTGTTCAGACATTAAGCGATATCCTTCATTTAAAGCTTGAATGTTTAAATCTACAACACTTTCACCTTTTTTACCGAATAGATCTTTTATTAATGATTCAAATACTTTCGTATCTAAATCCATTACGGCACAAGTTGCACCAACTGCGACCATATTTTTCATAAGTGCAGTGCCCAATTCTTTTGCTACACCTGTGAATGGTAAACTAACCAATTGTGCTTTACTATCTTCTGGATTTTGAGGTTTCGCTTTTTCATCTGCAATAATAATACTTCCTTCAAGCATTTCATGATAGTTAACTTCTATCGTCTCTTGATCAAATGCAATTAATATATCTAAATCGTCACTAATAGCTCTTACTGGTTTTGACGATACTCTAATTTTATTATTTGTATGACCGCCTTTAATTCTACTTGAAAAATGGCGATATCCGTATAAATAATATCCTTGACGGTTCATAGCAGTTGCAAAAATTTCACCTGTTGATTCAATTCCTTCGCCTTGCTGTCCGCCCACTTTCCATGAAATTTGTGATTTCATTTTATGGCCTCCCCATGTAATATCTCATGTTATATCATAACAAAAAAACCCTTTTAATCCTATGAAATTAAAGGGTTTTAATAAAAATCAGTCTAATGGACGATACTATTCAAATGGATGATCGTCATTAATTAATATACGTTGTATTTTTTTAGCTTTACCTGCACTATCAAGGTCAATAATAACACCTGACAATACTTTTCTACCTTCATCAGGTAAATTATGACGTTGCGGTAAACTTGTTATAAATCTTTCAATAACTTCATCTTTATTAATACCTAGTATGCCGTCATAATAACCCGTCATACCTACGTCAGTAATATATGCAGTACCTTCATTTAACACACGCTCATCAGATGTTTGAATATGAGTATGTGTACCAACCATTGCACTTACTCTACCATTCAAATACCATCCCATTGCGTTTTTCTCTGAAGTTGTTTCAGCATGAAAATCCACAAATATATACGGTGTTATTTTTGAAGCTTGTTCTATAAGTTCATCTGCTTTTTTGAATGGGCAGTCAATTACTGGCATAAATGAACGACCTTGTAAATTAATGATTGCGATATCTTTATCATTAACTCTAATAATTCTCATACCAAGACCTGGTGCTTCTTCTGGGAAATTCGCTGGACGAACCATTCTATTCGCTTGTCCAATAAAATCATATATTTCTCTTTGACCATAAGTGTGATTACCCATCGTTAAAAAGTCTGCACCCATTCTTAAAATATCTTTATAAATTTTCTCTGTTAAGCCTTTACCGTGTGCAGCATTTTCTGCATTCACAATCGTAAACGTTGGTTTGTAACTTGCTTTAATTTTTGGTAAATATGTTTCTAACTGCTCTCTTCCTAGTTTGCCTACAATATCACCTATAAATAAAATTCTCAATATTGACATCCTCTCTATTCACTCTATATTCTAATTCAAAATAAAAAATTTTAAAAGAGATGATTATTAATTTTTTATTAGGGTAAACATAATACGAGCGTTATTCAAACACATTAGTTTAGTAACGTTACAAAATCTAATAGGAGTGTTTATTTAAACATGGGAATTGAAATCCAACCAGAAAAATTTGCAGAATTAGTGGTTAGAGCAAATCCATCCGTAGAAGAAAATGCAGAAGATATCGCGAAAGACAGTTTAGAACTATACGTTACAGCATTCAAACTCGCTGAAAAATATGGCAGTTGTGGTGTAAATTCACAAGAAACATCCAACATTTTAAAAGAAGCATTAGATTTAGAACTGAACTTAACACGTTAAATTTATTATAAAATACTAATATCAAAAAACCATCGCTATAGACTGTAGCGATGGTTTTTGATTTGTAGAATACTTACTTAAAGATAAAATTTACGAGGTACCCAATCTTGTGTGTTAATGTCTTCATTAACTCACAAGTTCTAAGATAACTATATAAAAATCAACACTTTGTACAAATCTTACTTAAATATATAATTCACGATATTTTCAGTGGTACCTATTTTATCATCTTGTAATAGTTGGTCTGTTATATTTTGATAATCTGGTTGTTTATTTTCTAGTAATTGTCTGGCCAGTATGCGTTCATCATTACTCGCAATTTCTATCGTGACAAGTTCGAATATATCAAAATAAAAGCCTATTTGTTCTGAATAAACTTCTGTATCTTCTTGCAATAAGAAAATGGGTTTATTTAAATGTGCATAATCAAATATCGTAGATGAATAATCTGTAATCATGGCATCTGAAATTAAATATAGTTCTTGAATGTCTACAAGTTCATTATAAAAACAATGAATTCGATCACTTAATTCACTATATGTTACTCTCAAATGTGATTCATTAGGATGTAGTTTAACAATAATTTCATATTCTTCAGGTAATTGTTCTAATAAGATGTTTAAATTGATTTTTGACATTAGTGCTCTTTTTTCTTTTCTCCATGTCGGACAGAACAAAATATATTTTTTATCATTACTTTTAGTAAAGAAATATTTCGTAAGCACACGTTCTTTCTCTGTTTCATCATGCTTCATTAAATATTCATTTCTCGGTGCACCGAGTTGAAGTATTTGTAAGTCTTGCTCTGGTTGAATATTAAATGATGACTCTAGTAACATTGTATTTACTGCTGAAGAAGTTAATAAGTAATCCCACTTCTTCATTCTTGGTTTAAACGCTGCTACTTGAGCATTCCTTTCAGTTTTGTCTTCTAAATCATTCAACATTCTTTTAAGAGGAAAGCCATGCCATGTTTGTACAAATATTTGATCTTTATGTTTAAACACCCTATCTAAAGTATTGCCGTTCACCACAATATATTTGCACGACCTAAATGTTTGATTATAAATATTACTACCAAACCTTACAGGAATTAAATTGTGATTTCTAATTTCCATATCTACTAATGCATTTCTAGAACTTACATACACTTCTTTTTCAGGAAAGTGTTCTTTAATATATAGTGCGATATATTTCGGATCTCCATTAAAATTGTTCCCATGAAACGACTCTATGAACACTTTATTTTCCGAAGGTGTAATGGCGTCGTATTGCTGTTTAAGCTTATCCATTTTCCTTTTTTCGTATTTCTTTTTTGCAAAATTAAAGACTCTCTCATTATTTAACACTGTTCTAATAACTGGTTTAGTCTTATATTGTTCATACAAATCTCTGCCATATTCTAGCTTTGATTTTTTGCGGACTTTTTGTGTAACTTTCGCCTTACTTCCTGATCCTATTTTTAAACCATCCATACATCCTTTAGATGCTTCAATAAAATCAGAAGCATAGTCTCTATCAATAAATGTTGCATTCAATAATGCTACATCTTCAGCTCTTTCTTCCTTTGTATATTTGTCATCAATAAACTCAATTAAACGATTACTATCTTCATGGATATCTTTCTCTAAAAATTGTACTGCATGATACGGTTCATATATACGTTTGAGTACGCCATCTTCTCCAGCATAAATAAACGTTTTATTACCTTCAGCTATAGATTCTAATATAGAATAGCCTAATGTTTCATATGGAGAAGATGATATATAAATATAGTTTTTAGGTTCCCGTTCATTCATATGAACATGTTCCTCTAGTTGATAATAATGAATTAAATTTTTATATAAAATTTCAGATGGTCCATACCCCTTGATATATAAATGTATATTATCATAGCCCTTAACATTGATGATACGATTCATCATTTTTATAACATATGAAATATCCTTTATATTATCTTCAAATCTTGCTTTAATTAATAAATTTCTTCGTGTCACACTAGGTTCTTCATTCGCGATAATATGTGACGCATCGACATATTGATTAAAGACATTTTCTTTTCCATAACGTTCGATGAAATCACGCTTAATATCAATAGAACTCACTCTATAAGCATCAATCGCATCAAAAGCTAAATCTTGATTATCATCAATATATGCTAATGGTCCATGAATCTCCCCTACGACCATTGCATTTGGATTGATTGATTTTATTTCTCTTGCTAAATAAAAGAAGGTTTCTCTCGTTAGTATAACGAAATCTGCATTTACAAAATCTTCACTTGTTCTAAATTCTTCGAAACTTAAATGCTTATCAAATAATTGTTCATTAATCATAGTATTAAATTTCGCTGTCTTATCAAAAGTTTTAAAATTATAATAAACAACTTCATGATTAGCTTTAATAAACGATTTAATTAAATTGATATTACTTCTTGATGTTCCACCTTTAGCAAAAAGATTGAACCCTAAAATTTTAATTTTCATTCAATCTCGCCCCTTTGTAATTGTTTTTATCTTATAATTAAATTTTCATTCATATTAACACTCCTTATATACTTATTCCACAATTTTTAATTATTTTACACAGAATTATTTGTTGGAAATAATTAATTGTATTGAATATAAAAATAGAAGATAATCTATTTTTAGATTATCTTCTATTTTACAATATTAAATTCATGCTCTTTTACTCATCAATCACTTATTAATATATCTTTTTTGAATTGTATAGCTTGAATTACACCCTTTGAAATTTCTTCATTATTAAGCCAACGTTTAGTTCCATCATCATTTATTCGATGACCCAATTTTACTGTGAATACATTAAAGCCTTTATTCTTAAGCTTATTAATAAACTCAGCATCATCAAATTTATTTGTACCGACGACGTGAACATAAATTGGTTCAGCATGCTTATCCACACTTATATATTTCTCAATGAACTTGAGATGATTAAAATAGCCATTACTATGTACCCAACTCACCATAATATTAGTACCTCGTATATTCTCATCACTCAGCACACAATCATTTTCATAATCATATTGTTTAAAATGTATATTTTTCGAATGAAGTAAGTCCTCTGCGTATTTATTTTGATTTCTAGAAAGCAACCAAATATCATCATCAAAATGTTCTTTAATCCATTTCGTTGCATCCATCAACATACCCGATCCACCAACAATCACAATTGTCACTTTATTCACCTACTTTATTTTAAGAATTTTTCTCAAGTATGCTTAATATAACACAAGCTTTCAATAGATTTTCATTTATCTAGTCAAATTTATCTCTCACATTTCACTTTACAAATACGAACACTTGTTCGTATAATAAAAGAAAAGATTCTACGGGAGGTGTTTGTGATGAATAAGTATATTAACTTAATGATTCATAAATTTGAAACTTACATTTACATGTTAGATAGCGTTGAACCGACTAATGATACGGCGATATTTTTAAATGGTGAAGTCATTTATAAAGAAATAAACAAAGTTGAACGCTACCTTCAATCATTTGATTATCGAACTGAGAAGTTCATTTTATTTACGGGATATTTAAAGATTTTACACGTCATTTATCGTGATGTTTATACATCTTCAACACAACGAAATACGATGATCGTTTCTTTGAATAACGCAATCCATTGCTTAAATAAAATGAATAAGGAGCTTGTATATGAAAATTATTAATCCTGACTTACCAGAACCTTATAAATATGAGACAGATTATCGCAAAATTCCTAATCATTATCTACAACGTAATATTCCTAAAGGAAGAGGTATGATTAAATGGGCACCATTTGCAACAATGCCCGAGCAATATGAAATGATTAAACAGTTTATAGCCGATCAAACAAAAGTAGAGAAACCTATATTAGAAGAAACTGCATTAAATGATTTGAATAACGTATTAGCAGAAAAAATATTTTATAATCCACAAGCACTTATTAAATATTGGGAAGATAGTTATTTTAAAGAAATAGCATGTGAAATTCATAAATTTGATAGTGAACATAAGAAGTTAGAAGTCATTGCAGAGGATAAGAAAGTACGATTAAGCATGGATTGTATTGTTAGTATTGAATAGTCTAAAACCATTTTCTTCGCTTATGCTATGATGTGTAAATGGGGGTGGCATAATTTATGATAACGATTGAACGTATTACTAAAAATAATGAGCATGCACTTAAATTACCTAATGAAGCATTTGAACTGTTCGGTAAACTTGTCGTTACGAGAACTGCTAATGTATGGCAGTATCATGAAGTATTAACGGATTCTGATACGATGATTTTTCCTGATGAAGATTATCAGCTTGATTCAATTGATCAGAAAGGTTTTGCAATAGGTGCGTTTGATGATAACAAATGTATTGGTTTAGGTATTTTTGAAAAGTATTGGAATAAATATTTGTATTTAAGTGATTTAAAAGTCTCTTCTTCTTACCGCGGTCAAAATGTTGCATCAACATTGTTAAATGCAGCGATAGAATTAGCAAAAGATGAAGGAATGAAAGGGATTTATACAATTGCTCAAGACAATAATTTAAATGCTAATCGCTTTTATTTAAAATATGGCTTTGAAATTGGAGGATTAAATACCAAATCATATCAATTCACACAACAAAAAGATAAATTTGATATTTACTATTATTTGGATTTTAATGCATAACTAAAAAGTGGGACAGAAATCTTTTTAAATAAATTAGATTTCTATCTCACTCTTATTATTACTATATTACATTTAGTTTATCTTCTTCGCTTTAAATATGATCATCATAGGTCTTCTTAATTCATCTTTCATACCATCTATATTCATCATATGTTGAGGTCGTATTGGCTCAACAATATTTTCAATGATAAATTGATTATTTTTAAGCGCTGCAAAATATGAAGTTAATGTATGATGATATTTTTTTATTTCGCTACCTAAGAAATGCGTATTTCTTTCCCCTTCTACAAAATAATGATCAACAGGGAAATGCTCAATTTCTCCATCTTTATATATCCATTCTTGAGAACCATGAGCAGTAAATATAGGATGCTCTACTGAAAATATAAATTCTCCATTATGTGATAATGCTTTTGATACTTTCTTAAACAGTGACTCAATATCTTCTATATAATGAATCACTAATGAACTTAATATTACGTCATAAGTATTAGGTTCCATAAAATACTCATCAATGAGATCAACCAAATAGGTTATTTTAGAATCATGATTGACCGCTTCTGCCTTCTCTATCATTTTTTTAGAAGCATCGATGCCTACCACTTCTTTAGCGCCTTGCTGAACAGCATATTTACAATGCCAACCATAACCACAACCTAAATCCAATACTTTTTTATTTTTAAAGTCAGGTAAATTGCTTTGTAATGTTTCCCATTCTCCTGCACCTTCCAAGCCGTGCTGACTTCTCGCCATTTTGGCATATTGATCAAAAAATGCTTGATCATCATATTGATTCTCCGGTTTCATCTTATCACCTCATACTCATGATATCAGAATGAAAGCAATAAATTTAATGTTTTAATAACGCCACTATCGTTATGATTGATCGCGATGAGGTTTGCCTCTTTTTTCAATTCTGGATATGCGTTATCCATTGCTACTTTATATTTAGCTGATTTGAATAAATCTATATCATTAAGTCCGTCTCCAAAAGCAATTGTTTCAGCAGGATCAATGTTTAATATGCTTTGTATTTTATGAATAGTCGTTCCTTTATTCACACCTAACTTCGTAATATCAATCCAGTAATCTTCAGATGCAATAATATACACTTCGTTATTAAAGTAATCAATTTGTTGTGCTGTTTGTTTACATTTACCTGAAGCGTCATGAACCGTGATTTTCAAGAAATCACTTTTAATTTCTGTGAAATCTTTAATGTATGTAACGTTTTGATATGAACCGTGTACAAATTTTCTTTCTTCTTCATAAACAGTATCTAGAACATATGCTACATCTTCCGTACATGCAATAATTGTTTGCTCTGGATCTATTTTTGTTAAAGCATCAATAATATTTAATCCTAGTTCATTTTGTATCGTTGCTGTGTAAAGAAATTCACCGTTATATTTTATACGTGTTGCACTATCTCCAATGATAAATGTATCTTTCGTTAAATCCCCTACAATATTTTCAACTCTTTCACATTGTTTCCCCGTACAGAACACAAATCTAATATTGTGTGTATCTAAATTTTCTTTTAATATGCCAAACGCTTCTCTATCAAACTCGCTATTCCCATCTAAAAAAGTACCATCCATATCTGTGACGACTAATTTTATATCCATCTAATTATCCCCTTTACTTTATAACTGTTTAATCATATTGTATCGGTATAATTATAGTTTTTCAATAGGAAGCGTTTACTTTTTTATTTGTTTAAGAAATTGTTTTGGTGTTTGGCCATACCTTTCTTTAAACTTTTGTATAAAATAACTCGTTGTTGAAAAGCCACATGCGTATGAAATATCTGTAATAGACTTATCTGTATGTTTATTTAATAAACTCACACTTTTTTCTAATCTATAGTTTAAGATATATTGAAATGGCGTTTGATGAACATATTTACTAAACAGTCGAACAGTCTCAGGCTTACTCATATGGATATTGTCACTTAAATCATTCAACGTTATTTTAGACTGATAATGAACTTGTATATAGTTAATCAATGTTTTGATACGTTGATCGAAATAGTAATGTGCATCTGTTTCAATTTGCGACATGATATTTATCAAATGTTTCAATGACTCATAATAGTAAATTGAAATATCTAATTTAAAATGTTGTTCTTTTTTAATAAATTTTTCACCTGCATCTTTAATGATATTAATTAGCATTTGATGTTCGGATAGATTTGGAGACAAGTAAATATAAGGTATTTTATGTGCTAATTCTAATACTTGCGTTAAATATTCCATCTCTATCTGTTTATACATATCAGCGAGATCAATATTCCAACAAAAATATTCTGTATCAGACACACTTTCATTTATTTCATGAACAACTTGAGAATTTATAAATAACCCGTGCCCTTTTGGAACATAAATCAATTCTTCACCTATTCCAACTTTAAGTTCACCATTAATGACATAAACATATTGCAAAGCACTGTGCCAATGAATGGGGATGTATCCATATAACGTTTTGTTTAGAAAGGTATGTAAAATAATGTGATGCCAATTTTTATAAGGATATTGAATTAATTCTTCTCTTGTTTCTTCAACAATAATTTCAGTATACAATCAACAATCACCTCAATATTTTGATATTATTACACAATATTTATGTATTATATCATGTTTTAAATCACTATAATCAATATATAATTATAAAATGAAGGTGAAACATATGGACAAGTATAATCGCATTAAAGGTATAAGTTTAGCAATAGTTGGTGCAAGCTTTTGGGGACTAGGTGGTACAGTTTCTGATTATTTATTTCAACATCAACATATTGATATGAATTGGTATGTAACAGCAAGACTGCTTATAAGTGGCTTATTACTATTATGCTTGTTTAAATTAACGCATAAACAACATAGCTTGTTTATTATATTTAAAGATAAGGACAGTATCATTCAGTTGTTACTATTTTCAATTTTTGGCATGTTTCTCGTTCAATACTCATACATGGCATCCATCAATTATGGTAATGCAGCAGTAGCAACACTTTTACAATATATAGCACCAGTCTATATCATCATTTGGTATGTGTTAAGAAAGAAAGACACTTTTAAAGCATTTGATTTAATAGCTATTATTCTAACAATCACCGGTTCTTTTTTATTATTAACAAATGGGAGTATTCACAACTTAATGGTTGCTAAAAGCAGTATTATTTGGGGCATTATATCTGGTTTATCATTAGCTTTTTATACGATTTATGTTGGTAATTTATTAAAAAAATATCCGTCAGTTCTCGTCGTTGGTTGGTCAATGCTCATATCCGGAATATTTATCAATTTTAAAGCGCCTATTTGGGATATTGATATTCAACTATTAAATGGCCAAACTATTTTTTATCTCTTATTTGGTATTATTGCAGGTACAACAATCGCATTCTTTTTCTTTATTTCTAGTTTGAATTATTTAAGTGCTAAAGAAACCGCATTTTTCGGAACAATTGAACCTGTAATCGCAATATTAAGCAGTGCTATTTGGTTAAATGTCGCGTTTTTACCATTTCAAATATTAGGGATATTGTTAATATTAGTATTAATACTCACAATATCATTAAAAAAGGGAAATACTTCTGAAGTTTAAAAATTAAAAAACCATACTGAAACAATATTTAATGTCTCAGTATGGTTGTATATCACTTATAAGAATATTTGATAAAAATCTAAATCTAACCACTTATCAAATTTATATCCTACTTTTTCAATTTTACCACTATATTTAAATCCTAATTTTTTATGTAAATCAATACTACCTTGATTATCACCATCAATTCCTGCAACAATCGTTTTATAGCCATTTTTCTTTGCTAAATCAATAATTTCTAATAATAATTTTGAAGCAATACCTTGTCTCCTGAAATCTGGATTTACATAAATAGAATGTTCAATTGTATATTGATATGCTGGCCAATCTCTGAAAGATCCGTATGTTGCAAAACCAGCAACTTGGCCACCCACTTCATACACAATAACAGGTTGGTTATTTTCCACTTTAGTATTAAACCATTTATGACGTTCTTCTAATGTTGTTTCATCATATGTGTATACAGCTGTTGTATTCTTAATTGCATCATTATAAATATATAAGATTTCTTTTAAATCTTCTGCTTTTGCTAATCTAATCATCTTTCCATCCTCCTCAATTATATTTAGTATACATAAGGAATACAATGACACAAATGTATGTGAATATAACTGACACGACTGTACAATTATTTAACAACATTAATTTGTTAACATAATATTATTATTTGAAATTTTTTGATATCCATTTTTTCAAACGTAATCTATTTGGATTTATATGATCCATTTTTTCAAAATCTACAACGTATCCTTTTTCTTCTAGCCAACTTTTTTCAGCAATTTGACTAGAAAATTGACCTTTTATTTCAGTTTTTTTATTTGTAACAGATGTAAATGTATCAACAACTTCGTTTAAGGTTAATTCATCAGAAGCAATTTCAATAGATTGATGATTGTATTCATCTACATTTTTAAATATTTGAGCTGTTATTTTTGCGATATCATCAGAAGGAATCATCGCAAATTTTATATCAGGTGAAATAAATTCTGGAATATATATGTTATCCGCTTCTACTTTGGCAATGCGCAGAAAATTATCCATGAAAAATGATGGTTTAATAATTGTATAATTTAATGGAGATTCACTGAGCATGTCTTCAATTTTAGCTAACGCTTCAAAGTGTGGACCTGTACGATTTCTGTTAACGCCTCCTGCAGTACTGTATACAACATAAGATATATCTTGTTTTACTGCTGTATCGATAATAGCTTTACCTTGTTGTAATTCTTGTTCCACATCATTCTGTATAATTGGCTGAACACAATATACACCATATTGTTCATTCATCGCTTGTTTTAAATCACTTTGATTACTTAAATCACCTTCAAATATTTCTAAATTATCATCTTTAATATTTGCTAATTTTTGATTATGTTTGTTACGCGTAAATGCTCTAACTTTCCATCCTTCACTTAGTAATTCTCGAACGACCGCACTACCTTGCTTACCTGTAGAACCTATTACTAATATACTTTGAATCATCAATTTCCTCTCCCTTGTAAAAAACTATAATTCTCTTTATTAACTTTTAAATACGTATATTCAATCGGTTCATTTCCTTGTTCTTTAATTTCTTTATTTATAAAATCTCGAACGTCCCATACTAAATGAATAAAATCCATTAATCTATTTCTCATTAATCCATTTGGTGCTTCCATATTTAATGCTTTATGAATATCTTTAGTTGTTACATTTAATGCATCAGCAATTGTTTCCTCAGATAAATGAGATGCTTTAAAATGGTCAATTAATTCTTTGCTCGTAACTTTTCTTTGTTCTTTATTTAAAGACATGATATTCCTTCTTTCAATTCAAATTCTTTGAACTTTAACTTTGTATTTTATACAATAAACGGACAGGTATCCGATTGTCAATTTATAAGCAAGGAGGCGTCAACATGAGGAGAGATGCCGAAGAAAATAAACATCGTATAGAAACCAAAGCTAAAGCACTTTTTACTGAATTTGGTGTTGAAAATATCAGCATGAAACGAATTTCTAATGAGCTCAATCTAGGTATGGGAACACTTTATAGACATTTTGAAGATAAAAGTGCTCTTTGTTACAAATTAATCTCAAATGATTTTGAAATGTTCGTGACAGATTTAAATACAATTTCACAAAAAGAGAAGTCAAACAAAATGATTTTTATACAGTCAATCGATCGATTTTTACAGTTCAAAATAGAACATCAAGCATTACTGAAATGTGTTGAAAATAGTACAAGTAAAAAAGATTTCAAACAAACTGAATTCTATCAGTTGTTGCATGATTATTATTCAAACCTATTTAATTATGAAGAAAATGAATACTTCATTACATTCAAAGTAGATATCCTATTAAATGCACTTACGACTAAAAATTATGAATTTTTAACAAAAAATAGGAAAATGTCTAATGAAGAATTTCGTAATGCACTTGTCCAATTATTTTATAACAATTACCAAGGAGACGATTAACAATGAGAAATGTACTTATTACAGGTGGAAACAAAGGGTTAGGATTTGAAACAGCGCGTGTTTTGAAAAATCAAGGTTATAAAGTATATATCGGTTCTCGCGATGAATCACGTGGTAAAAAAGCAGCAGAGGATATTGGTGTTGATTACGTTCAATTAGATGTAACAGACGATCAATCAGTTAAATCTGCTGCAGAAACAATTCTTGATCAAGAAGGACATTTAGATATTCTCATTAATAATGCTGGTATCTCAGGTGGTTTTACTAAAGTTAGAGATATTAAACCTAAAGATATGGAAAAAGTATATCAAACAAATGTATTTGGTATCGTACGTGTGACAAATCAATTCATTCCATTATTAGAGAAATCTGAACAACCTGTTATTGTCAATGTTAGCAGCGGTTTAGGCTCATTTGGAATGGTTACTAATAAAGAAACGATGGAATCCAAAGTTAACTCACTTGCTTATTGTTCTTCAAAATCTGCCGTCACAATGTTAACGGTACAATATGCAAAAGGATTACCACATATTCAAATAAATGCAGCAGACCCAGGTTCAACAAATACAGATTTAGTTGGAGATGCAAGTAACCAATCAAAACCTGTTTCTGAAGGCGCTAAAGCAATCATTGAACTTGCAACAATTGATCAAAACGGTCCTACAGGTACATTTATAGATTCTAATGGAACAATGCCTTGGTAAGATAAACAAATTATATTTCAATCAATTTTAAAAGGAGTTCTAACAATGAAAAGTATTAATTTCGAAGAACATTTTGTATTAAAAGAAGTTCAAGAACAAATGAGTCAAATTATTCAACCATCAAAAAACGGTGTGCCATTAAAAGCAATGTTAGAAGCACTTGAACACCAAACTGGCTTTACGAATGAAGATGAAATTAATCAACATGAACAACGCATTAAATTTATGGATGAACAAAATGTTCAAATGCAAGTGTTGTCTTATGGTAATGGTTCACCTTCCTTACTTTCTGGTGATAAAGCAATCGAATTATGTCGTTATACAAATGACACTTTAAAAAAATATATTGATCAATATCCTGATCGTTTTCTAGGATTTGCTACATTACCTATTAACGAGCCACAAGCTGCTGCTGAAGAATTTAAAAGATGTGTGAATGAACTCAACTTTAAAGGTGCGCTCATCTTTGGTCGTCCAAATGGTAAGTTCTTAGATAGTCCTGAATTCCATACTATCTTTGAAACTGCAGAAGCTTTAGATGTACCTATTTATTTACATCCAGCACCAATAAGTGACGAAGCATATCAAGCTTATTATCAAAGTGATCAATATTCAGACGCTACTGCTGGATCATTTGCTTGTTTTGGTTATGGTTGGCATGTTGATGTCGGTGTCCATGCAATGCGTATTATTTTAAGTGGTATTATGGACAAATATCCAAACTTAAAAATGATTATCGGACACTGGGGAGAATTCACACCATTCTTCTATGAAAGAATGGATGAAACAATTCATGCACCAAACTTAAAACATAAACCAAGTCACTACTTCAAAAATAATTTCTTTATTACACCAAGCGGTATGTTAACTAAACCTCAATTTGAAATGGTTAAAAATGCTGTTGGTGTTGATCATATATTATATTCTGCAGATTATCCTTATATACAACCTGAAGAATTAGGTACATTCTTAGATGAATTAGATTTAACAACTGAAGAAAAAGAAAAGATTAGTTTTAAAAATGCACAAAAATTATTAAAACTTTAAAAATGGAGGAAATATAATGAATAAATTAAAATTACAAGGCGCAAATTTAAATTACTATAAAGTTGGAGAAGGACCTGTCTTAATACTTGTCCCAGGTGCTAATGGTACTGGCGATATATTCTTACCTTTAGCTGAACAATTAAAAGATCGATTTACAGTTGTAGCTGTTGATAGAAGAGATTATGGACAAAGTGAATTAACAGAGCCACTTCCAGAACGTGCACAAAGTCCAGACGATGACTATCGTGTTAAACGAGACGCACAAGACGTCGCAGAACTTGCGAAACATTTAAGTGATGAGCCAGTATATATTTTAGGTTCAAGTTCTGGTTCAATCGTTACAATGCACGTATTAAAAGATTATCCAGAAATTGTTAAACAAATTGCATTCCATGAACCACCAATCAATACTTTCCTTCCAGATAGTCAATATTGGAAAGAAAAAAATGATCAAATCGTAGAGCAAATTGCATCTGAAGGATTACAAAAAGGCATGCAAACATTTGGAGAAACATTAAACATCTCAGCAATTGACGCTAAAGACATGTCTAAACCAGTTTCAGAAGACGACGAAGCACAAAAAGCACAATACGAACGTATGATTTTCTGGGCAAATTATGAAATCAGACAATATACACATTCTGATATTACATTAGAAGATTTATCAAAACATAAAGATATTGTCACATTATTAAACGGTACAGATTCAGTAGGTTCATTCCCACAAGACGTAAACTTCTATATAGAAGAACAAACAGGTATAAAAATCGTCGACATACCTGGTGGACACTTAGGTTATGTTCAAAAACCAGAAGGATTTGCAGACACTTTAACAAAAATGTGGTTATAAAAATTAATATATAATATCACAAAACATCGCATGTCAATCATTAACGAATGACATGCGATGTTTTTAATAACCAATGTTTAATTTTATAAAACTTTATCTTCAATCAACTTTTCAATAACTCTTTTAGTATTTTGATTATCTTTAAATTCGTTAATTTCTTCATAATTATGATTATGTTCTTCATTTAGAATATAATTTCCATCAATTGCTTTGTTTATCACGTCAATTAATTCCGCTTCATCGTATGCAATTGGTCCTGGTGCATTTGATTCATTTAGGGGTGGCGTTGCTTTATAATTTTTGATTAAGTAATCTTTTTCTTTCCAATAAAATATTGGATATGCACCTCTATAAATAGCATCATATATAATCGACGAATAATCTGTAATAAAAATAATAGAATTTTTTAATGCTTCTGTTGGATTAGTATCAATAATATGAGCGTACTTTTTAAAGTTTTCTTTAAAGTACTGGGCAAATTTATTATGAGGTACGATCAATAATCTATCGAGTAAACCTGCTTTTTCAAATGCATCGATTACTTCAATAATTGACTGATAGTATGAAGTTTTTTCTATCTCATTATTTACAACATACATTTCTTCCCAATATCTCCAAGTTGGCATAAATGCTATTTTGTTTGCATTTTTATTAAGATATGCATGATCTAATTTAGGCAATCCTGTTTTCATAAGATCCTCTTTATCATATCCCATTTTATAAAATTCTAAAGCTTCTAGTTCAGAACTAATAACACTCTTTACTAAATTATTATTTTGATTTTCTTTATAAAAACTCCTACCTTGTGGATTTTCTACAGGTTTGGCAAACATAATACCATGTTGTAAAAAGTACAATGGTGTCTTTTTTATTTTATTAGAAAGTAAATTATCAAAAGTTTTGGTTGCTATAACATGATTGCTAAGTTCACTTGAAATAAAATGATCAGCCATAAACACATAATAATAATGTTTGAATGAGAAACGTTTTAAAAGATCATGTTTATATTTCTTTCGTAAAATTTCATAACTACTAGATTTCTTATCGATAACAAATTTATTCACTGAGTTTAAATGCTCTAATTTTTTAATAGCTTCAAATGTCACAAATCCTGATTCAGAAGCACTTGAGGCATCTTTTTCAAAATACAAATTTACATTTTTCTTTTTAAATTTCAAAACAGAATCAGCAATCATTTTCGATAAGCGAATTTTAAATTGATTGAATTGATTATAAATAGGTAATTTAGGTATTGCCGTAATAACTGCTTTATCAACTGCACTTATTCTCGAAATATATGATGTTTTTTTATGATTTTTTGTACATAATACTGTATTCTTTAAATCATCTGGTTTATCTACAATAAGCGGATGTATCATGATTTCGTTATAAGCAAAGTATAAATTATTATGAACTTCTTTTAATTCCTTTAGTTTATATTTGGAAACTTCAAATTCAAAATCCCCGTTATCTTCCCATTGAATTTTGGCTAAGATAAGTCCGTCACTTGTCACTACGTTATTAAAAAGAATATTAAAATGATACTTATAATCTATATGTCCTCTAAATTTAATTCCATGCCTTGTATTACTCGAATTAATATGTGAAACATTGAAAGTCGGTTGTTCAACAAGATCTTGTTCTATATTTATTAAATCTGGACGATTGTACGAAATAGTAAATAGTCTATTATTTAATTTAACAATAACAGGATTAAAATTTTGCAAAGCAGTTTTTGATTTTATTTTTAAATGTTTTTCTTTAATAAGTTCGCTTATCTTTATGACTTCATTTGATAAATTAGAAAGTTCAAAGGTGTTGTTAGATATCAAATTAAAACCTGAGCGCCCTTCCAAATCTATCATCTGAACATATGACGTTTTTATCGCAAATTCCTTTCTAGCAATCGTATATTCTAATAAACTCACTATGTGATGATATCTAATCTTTAAATAAATATAAGGGTCATTAGAACGAATTCTTTCTAATGAATCGATTTTTGAATACCCCTTTAAAAAAATTGATTCATTTAATTCATATTTATTATTATTCTCATCTAATACTTCATAAGCATATTTTGTCTTTTGAATTTTGAATTTGTCATAATATGATTCAATGCTAATATCTAAACTTTTTTCCGTGTTACCATTTAAATAAGGTGAAATATAAATCATGCCATTCTTAATATGAACATACAAAGCCTTTTGATCGATTTCTAATATCATTAAAATATTATCTTCAAAATTAGTCTTCTTAATGGCATGTTCACGCAAATCTAAATATTTTGAAGTGATATAGAAAAATTCCTTGCTATCAAACATTTTAATTTTTAAAAAATCATTTGTATTTTTTTCTATTAAACAAACTTCATTAAAAACCTTTTTTATATTCATTACATATCTTCCCCATTGTTTTGATTTGTACAAATTTTAATTTCAACTTAATCATTATATTAACATACATACAATTTTAACTTTATGACTTAAGAATTAATACCTACTTCTAAAAGTTTACTTTTTAAATTTGTCACATTTTAGACACAACGAATATAAATTCATTTTTCAAACTCACCCTCTTGTATTAACAATAAATACATGTTTATTTATTCATCATTAAGTGACTTTATAATATTCATAAAATTTTAATGTGTTCATATATTCAATAAACCACAATTTATTAATTTATTTATCTTGCTCAGTTCATATCTCCAAATGTATACTACTAAAGTTATTATTTTAAGGAGACAAATTATGAAAAAATTAAATTATGTATTTTGGTTATGCTTTTTAGCTTTGATAACTATTATACCAATGCTTTGGGGAGGGCAAGGTTTATTAGTTATTATATTTATAGGATTAATGCTTCTATCATTTTATTTCACAATTGTATATTCATATAATATGATTGTTTCATTTTTTGGATTTAAAAACATAAAAAGAGATTATCTCATTAAACAAGATAGAACAAAGTTTTTAATTTTAGTTGCTGCTCATAATGAAGAAAGTGTGATTCGGGAAACGATTAGAAATCTTAAACAAATTAATTACGATAAAAATTTATATGATATATGCATCGTTAGTGATAACTCTACTGATCTTACAACACAAATTGCTTTGAATGAAAATGTACTTGTTGTAGATACTATTAAAAATGAATTTGAACGAGAAGGTGTTGGTAAACCAGCAGGTATTCAATACGCACTTAGAAAATTAGGTTTTGAAAATGTTAAACGTCAATATGACATGATTATGGTTTTAGATGCTGATAATTTTGTTAGTAAAAATATTTTAAAAGAAGTCAATTCACAATTTATTACTAAAGGTAGACCAACAGCTATTCAAACTTATCTTGATAGTAAAAACTACTCTAAATTTATGAGTTTAGCCTACTCAGTTGTATTTTGGACAAACAATCGGTTTATGCAATTAGCAAAATATAAATTAAACTTACCTAATTCAATTGGTGGTACAGGTTTTTTTGTGAAAACAGATTGGCTAATTGATAAAGGCGGATTCAAATTTGATTCACTTACAGAAGATTTAGAAATGGAAATTGAGATTATCAATGATGGCGGACGTATATTATGGAATGATTATGCGTCTATTTATGATGAAAAACCAGAAGAAACAAAAGTGAGTATGATACAAAGACATAGATGGATAAAAGGTCATTGGTACGTTGCTTTCAAACAAATTTTACCTTTAACTAAGAGATTTATTATGACTTTAAACATTAAATACTTAGACAAAATATTTTTCTTAATGAGTATGGGTAAAGCATTTCATATATTCTTAATATTTATAGTGCTAATCAGTAATATTATATTATTAACCCATCATCACCTGTTGCTATCAACTTTAGCAGCTTTGAATATATTTGGCGCATTGCATTTATTGAATGATTATATGTTCTATATTACAGGGCTAAATGCATTACTTATTATTTATAGTTTCGTCATTTTACCAATGTATAGTGTCTATGCAAAACTTAGAAATATTAATCCAATCAAAATTGTACTATCTTTACAATGGTTTATGATAACTGATTTTATCGTACAATTATTCGGTTTATTTACATGGTCAAATCAACAAACTTGGATTAGAACACCCCACTCTAAAGTTAGTATAGAAACAAGTGAAGAAGCTTACCATACACCAGGTACTTATGAACACGATAACCAACCTGCAATACAAGTCCCTGAAGTTGGTTTAAATGCAAGTAATCATATTGTAGAGCAACATAAATAAATAAAATCCCTTATGACTAATTGAAACATCAATCATAAGGTTTTTTTTACTTACTTATATTCTCAGATAATAAACTATACATAAATTGATCACTAATTTCATATATTACAGGTTTACTTTTAATTTTTATTAATTTTTCTTCATGGCTAGAAATAACATTATTAATCTTTCCTCTTGAATAACCTGAAGCTTTTTGTAGTTCTTTCAAAGTAATTCTTGAATATTTACTGCCAAATACTTTATCTTGTAGCAAAATATATAATATTTTATATTCATACTTATCATAATGTTTGTTGTGTAATGCTAGTTGTATTTTATTGATAATATTAATATTCTCTTCAAAATTGTCGATTATATTTTCTTGTCCTTCGATTAAAATACTCAACATATCATCAATAAAATTAGTTAATTCACCTTTATTGAAATAATTTGAAGTATCAGCAAAAGCTTTATAATATTTAGACTTGTTATTATTTACAGAATATGAAAATGAAAGTGCTGTATATGGGTCTAATAAATCGTTTAATTTTCTAGCTATTATATATCTACCAATACGCCCATTCCCATCATAAAATGGATGTATATATTCAATAATATAATGACTTGCCAAAGTTTTAATAAGTTCAGGTGATTCATGACTTTTTATATAATCTATAAGCTTTGTTAATAATTCTATCACTTTCGATTCACTATATTCATTTCTATGAACCCATATATTTTTAGAATGATCAAATACGCCTATACTACTAGCTCTAAACATCTTACCGTCCGGATGTTCATCTTTTTTGATTTCATCAGAAATAATTTCATCGTATATTTTTCTGAAATCCGCAACAGAATTTAGATCAAGTTCTCCAAATTTCATCATTAAATACTGAGTCACTAATCCAGTAAACCTTTTATCTTTCTTACTTGTATTATTTAATGCTTCAGCTATTTCTTTTTTAGTACTTTTAATATTTTCAGTTTCGTTCGTACTTTGTAATTCGTTAATTAATAACTTATTAATATATGCATGCGTTGCTATTCTAGGAAGATTAGCAGATAATTTTTTGATTTTAGATGAATTTAATAGAATTCTTTCATACTGCTTAAACAGGCTTTTATTTATTGAATAAAATAATGGATATTGTATATCGAGTAATTGTTTCTCACCTTGCATGGGACTAATGTTTATATCTAATAAGTAACTTGAATAATGTCTGATTCTCATATCATATTCTTCTTGCATAACATCTGTTCCAAACATATGAAAAATCGTTTTAAGTGATTTATACTTCATTAACTTCACTCCTATTTAACATATATGCCGAATATGTTCATTAGATATATTCATTATATACTCAAAATAACTAAAATCATAGAATTAGTTCAATAGCTATAATACAAAAGTCATTTTGATAACAATAAAAAACCCTAACCGCTTTCGGTTAGGGTTTTAAAATTTGAGAACTATTCTACTTAGCGTATTCAGTAGCTCTCATTTCCCGGACAACTGTCACCTTAATATGCCCTGGATATTGTAATTCGCCTTCTATTTGATCTTTAATATCTCTAGCTATTCTATGTGCTTTCAAGTCGTCAATATCTTCAGGAGAAACAATTACTCTAATTTCTCTACCTGCTTGTATTGCGAATGCTTTTTCAACACCTTGATAACCTTCTGATATTTCTTCTAATCTTTCTAAACGTTTCACATAATTTTCTAAAGTTTCTCGTCTAGCTCCAGGTCTTGCAGCACTTAACGCATCTGCTGCTGCTACCAGTATAGAAATAACTGATGTTGGTTCTACATCCCCATGATGTGAGTGTATTGCATTTATGACTGTATCATGTTCATGATATTTCTTTGCAAGTTCTACCCCTATTTCAACATGGCTACCTTCAACTTCGTGATCAATAGCTTTACCAATATCATGTAATAAACCTGCACGTTTTGCTAAAGTAACATCTTCACCTAGTTCAGCTGCTAACATTCCTGAAAGTTGTGCAACTTCTACTGAGTGTTTCAGTACACTTTGGCCATAACTTGTACGATATTTCATACGTCCTAAAATTTTAACCAATTCTGGGTGTAAGTTATGAATACCTAATTCAAATGTCGCTTGTTCACCGGATTCTCTCATTAGGTCATCCACTTCTCTTCTCGCTTTTTCAACCATATCTTCAATTCTACCTGGATGTATACGTCCATCAGATACTAAATTAGTTAAGGCTGTCTTAGCGATTTCTCTTCGAATTGGATCAAATCCAGATAATATAACCGCTTCTGGTGTATCGTCTATAATTAAATCTACACCTGTTAATGTTTCTAAAGTACGAATATTACGACCTTCACGACCGATAATACGCCCTTTCATCTCATCATTTGGTAAATTCACAACGGATACAGTCGATTCTGAAGTATGATCTGCTGCTAACCTTTGTACAGTAATAGACAACAGTTCTTTAGCTTTTTTATCGACATTTGTTTTTAGTTCTCTTTCTTTTTCTTTTACAAGTACAGCAATATCATGTGACAGTTCTTCTTCTACTTGTGAGAATTGCTCTTTACGAGCTTCTTCACGTGTGAGTCCGGAGATGCGTTCTAGTTCTTGTTCATGTTTCATTATTATTTCTTGAACATTACTCTCTTTTGCATCTACCTGTTGTTGTCGCTCTTCAATTTTAGCTTCTTTGTTTTCTAGAATTTCATCTTTTTTGTCTAAAAGATCAGATTTGCGCTCTAAATTTTCTTCTTTTTGAAGTAATCTTGCTTCTTGCTTTTGTAGGTCACTTCTTCTCTCTCTAATTTCACTATCAAGATGATCTCTAATTTGTTGATTTTCTTCTTTTGCTTCAATCAACTTTTCTTTCTTAAGACTCTCAGCTTCTTTGTTAGCTTCACTTATAATATAGTGAGCAGACTGACGAGCTTGATCTTGCTTTTTCGTTAAGCTATTATGTGCGAAAAAGTATCCTACAACAACACCTAGAATAACTCCTAGCAAAATGAGTAAGAGGGTTAATAAGTCCACATAAACACCTCCTTCTATCTAGGTTCTACGTCTTATATATACAAAAATATGATTAAATGAAACTATGGAATCATACAACTCAATTGTACGTTTAAATTTGTACAAGTGTCAAGGACATGGACTTTAATTTTTAATTCTATTTTTATAAAAAAACATTCTATAGATTACACAATGAAACGTAATCTATAGAATGTTTAATTTAATGACAAAATACTATTTAGTCTAGTAAAGTTTCTTGTTCAGGTTCATTAGGTTTATCTTCTTTTTTAGCTTCTTCTTTCTTCTTACCGTTAAAGCCTAATTGATCTCTTAAGATTCCATCAATTTCTTCAATAATAGCTGGATTTTCTTTTAAGTAAGTCTTAACGTTTTCTTTACCTTGACCCATACGTTCTCCGTTATATGAATACCAAGCACCTGATTTATCTACAATATCAAATTCAACTGCTAAGTCGATTAATTCACCTTCACGTGAAATACCTTCACCGTACATAATATCAACTTCTGCTACTCTGAATGGAGGCGCAACTTTGTTTTTAACAACTTTAATTTTAGTTCGGTTACCAACTACTTCTTGACCTTGTTTCAATTGTTCAGCACGACGTACTTCTAAACGAACAGAACTATAGAACTTCAACGCACGTCCACCTGGTGTTACTTCAGGATTACCGAACATAACGCCAACTTTTTCACGAATTTGGTTGATAAAGATAGCTGTTGTATTTGATTTAGAAATAGCACCTGATAATTTACGTAAAGCTTGACTCATTAATCTTGCTTGTAAACCAACGTGTGTATCTCCCATTTCACCTTCAATTTCAGCTTTAGGTGTTAATGCAGCTACTGAGTCGACAATAACAATATCAACTGCACCACTACGAACAAATGCTTCTGCAATCTCTAAACCTTGTTCACCGTGGTCAGGTTGTGATAAATATAGGTTATCAATATCTACGCCTAAGTTTTTAGCATAAACAGGATCTAGTGCGTGCTCAGCATCAATAAAAGCAGCTACGCCACCTTGTCTTTGCGCTTCAGCGATAGCGTGTAAAGCTACTGTTGTTTTACCAGAACTTTCTGGACCATATATTTCAATGATACGTCCTTTAGGGTAACCACCAACACCTAATGCTTTATCAAGTGTGATTGAGCCACTAGAAACTGCTGATACTTCTCTGCTTGTATTATCCCCTAGCTTCATTACTGCCCCTTTACCAAAGGATTTTTCCATATTCTTAATTACTGTATCGAGTGCTTTTTGACGTTCGTTCACGCGATAACCTCCTATATATATAAAATGAATTTACTTGTTTAATTAGCTATTATTACTATAAATGCTTTTGTTCTAAAATGCAAGTATAAAGCGAATATTTGTTCGTGTTTTTGTACGCATTTTTTAAAATTAAGCGAACATAAGTACCGATTTTATAAATTATCGCAAGTTATCTTAATTGGTTCAAAAACTTTATAAGTGCTATATTGCTTATTCTATCACGTCTTCCAGCATATGATTGACTTATTGACGAAATAAATTTTTCGTTTTTTTGCATATGTGAAATATATACTGTTGATTCTTTATGATCTTGTTTTAAAACAATAACACTTTCTACTTTAAATGTTGATTTTAACTTGTTAGCAATTTGTTCAACTGATTCATCTTGACTAATATTCAACATTTCGTCTGTCCATGAATTTTGTAAAATATATGATTTTAAATATTGTTCGCTATCTTTAGATAGTTTAAGTCGAGCATTTAATACACCATCTGTAATTTCATCATATATAACAAATGGTTGATCTAATTCATTAAATACAGCATCTTCAACTGTTAAATCATCGCTACCATAATAAAATTCGCCTATTCTATTTAATATTTCTGTTTTAACAGGCTGGATTAAATCTATCGCTTGTTGTTTAGTATTCGCATTAGCCGTAATGCGGAGTGATACTTCATGTTGACCAGCAAGTGGTGCAATTGTAGGATTGGATTGATTATCTATTAAATCAATCAGCTCTGTTTCCAAACTAGATTCACCAATACCCATAAATTTCAATGACTCAGAAAAGATGACACGTTCTTCATTTAAGAAAAATGGTACAAGATATTGATTGACCATTGGTTGAAGTTCTTTCGGGGGACCAGGTAATAATACGACTTTTTTATCATCCACTTCTAAATACATGCCTGGTGCCATACCAAGGTCATTCTTCAGTACTTCACTACCTTCAATAACAAGTGCTTGTTGTCTATTATTAGGCGTCATCGTACGGTTTTCATTTTTGAAATATTGTTCAATCTGATCCATAGCTTGTTTATTTGTTTCTAGTGATTTACCTACTACTTTACCAACAGTTTGTTTTGTTAAATCATCTTTCGTTGGTCCTAAACCACCTGTTAAAATTACAACGTCATGATGCGCTAATTCTTCTTTAAAAGTACGTTCTAACCTTCCAGGATTATCGCCTACAGCAACGTGTCTCATAACACTTGCACCGAGTTCATTGAGTACTTTTGATATAAACTGTGCATTTGTGTTAGCAATTTGTCCTAATAAAATTTCAGTACCTACGCTTAAAATACTAACTTTCATATTTTTGCCTCCTACAGAAAAACCTACAAACGAAATGTTGTAGGTTAAATGTTGTTATTATTTTGATCCTTTAAATACATCTCTACCATGATAAAAATACTCTATACCAGATAGAATTGTAAAGAAAGTAGCAATATACATGAGCCATTGCCCAAGATTAATTTGCCATAAAGTAGAGAATGGTTCTTGTAATAGGATAAATACAATTGCGACCATCGTTACAGCCGTTTTAATTTTACCTAATTGACCAGCTGCACTTACAAAGCCTTGTTCAATTTGAAGTAATCTTAGTCCTGTTACAGCAAATTCTCTAGCAATGATGATAATAGCAATAACTGATGATACTTTATCAAGTTCTACTAATGCAATTAATGCACTCGCTACTAATAATTTATCAGCTAGAGGGTCTAAAAATTTCCCCATGTTTGTAACAAGTTCCCATTTTCTCGCTAAATAGCCATCAAACCAATCTGTAACAGAAGCTAAAATAAATATAATACCAGCTATAAATTGTTCTATTCTCATTTCTTGTCCAAATAAGAAATGCATGTCACCCATATTAAAATCTACAAGTAAAAATAAAACAAATACAGGTATTAAAATAACACGTAATACTGTTAATTGATTAGGAATATTCATATTCGTTCTCCTTCTTTTCTTACAACTGCATAATAATACTATTATAAATCAATACTATATATAATTAAATGATAATTATTAATAATATCCAACCGATTAAGCATACACCAAAGAATGTAATCATTTGTGTTATGAGTTTAGCTACCATTTTATTCTCTGATATTTCAGTTTGACTTCTTTTTTCTTGCGTAAGCTGTCTAAAAGCTTCTTTAGCAGAAGGTGCTGTTTTAGGCAACTCACTTTGATGTTTATCAATTAATTCTGGTGCACTCATATTGATTGCAGAAGCATATTTCGTTATGAAACCTCTTGTATAATCGGGATTTGGTAGATTTTCAAATTCATTCTTTTCAATCATCATTAAAAATGGTCTTTGTATCTTTGTTTTTTCTTCAAGTTCAACTAAAGTCATCCCTAATTGTTCTCTTTTACTTCTTAACGTTTCTCCAATATATTTCAAATATATTCACCTCAAACAATTTATTCAAAAAATCCAAATCCATCTCCAAATGCCATATTGTCATTTGTAAATAAATCATTTTTATTTAATTGCTCATATGTAATTTCTTGGTCTTCTGTTTCTCTTAGTTCAATAATATAATCAAAATCTTCAAGGCTATATTCAGAGCGTTGTACAAATAGATCAGGATGTTCTACTACTTTAATTGTTGGTAAACTCATAACTTCTCTAACGAGTTGTTTATGCTTTTCATCAGTTTGCTTAGATGTTACAGCACCATCAATAATATAAACATTTTCATCACTATATTCACCTTTTAATAAAGAGCTTCTTACTGTTTGCTTAATAAGCGTCGAACTAATAAACAACCATTTTTTATGGGCACACACACTAGCGGCAACAACAGATTCTGTTTTACCTACTCTTGGCATACCTCTCACACCAATCAGTTTATGACGGTTCTCTTTAAAAAGTTCTGCCATAAAATCAACTAATAAACCTAAATCTTTTCTTTCGAATCTAAAGGTCTTTTTGTCATCAACATCTCGTTTAATATATCTACCGTGTCTTACCGCTAATCGATCTCTTAAGCCTGGTGTACGTAACTTTTTAATGGTAATATCATCAATTTCTTTAACAATATTTTCAAAGCGTTTAACTTTATTCATATCATCTGTCTTAATGAGTAACCCTCTTCGACCTTGATCGACACCATTTATCGTAATGATATTAATACCTAAAATACCAAGCAAACTAGAGATATCCCCTAATAAACCTGCTCTATTTACTTGTATATCGTATTCTAAGTACCATTCTTTTTTAATGACTTCTTCCATAATATCCACCCCAATATTAAATATACCATCCTCCGTTTACACGTAGGACTTGACCGGTCACACTTTGAGATAACGGATTTAATAAATATCCCACCGTTGCCGCAACTTCTTTAGTTTGAACAAACCGACCTTGTGGTATTTCATCTTTTAATTGTGTTTGTGTAATTTCATCAAGTTCATCTGTCATTTTACCATGAACGACACCTGGACATATAGCATTTACTGTAATAGATGTTAAAGCAAGTTCTTTTGCTAAAGATTTAACAAGACCAAGTTGAGCAGCTTTCATTGTTGAATAGATTGTTTCGTAACTTGCACCAGTCTCTCCCCAAATAGATGATATAACGATTATTCTGCCATTTTCACTCTTTCTAATATCATCAACAAATAATTGAACAATTTTTATGAGCGCATATACATTCAAGTTATATTGAACATCAATTTCATCATCTGTAAAATCTTGAATCGCACCAAATGACGATTGCCCAGCTGCATATATTAATTGATCAATATGTCCGATTGATGTTAAGAATTGTAAATTATCTTTGTTTGTTAAATCGAATTGTAGAAAAGTAACAGGTTGTCCGCCATATCTTTGTTTGAGTTCATTAATATTAGATCGGTTATAATGTAGTATCACTTCATGCCCTAGTGATAAACATTCATCAACAATTGATAATCCAATGTCACCACTACCACCAACAATAAATGTTCTAGCCATTTTGTTTCACCAAACGACTTTCTACAACATGATCGAAGTCTATTAATGAAGCCAATGTTTCTTGTACACTTTCTACTGTTATAGATTCTAAAATGTTTACAAGTTCAAATAGTTCTACACCTTCGAAATAGAATTTAGTATATTGATTTGCAATATATTCTGGAGAATTTAAGCTTGATACAATTTCGCCTAAAGTTTGTTTTTTCACTCTCTCTAACTCTTCTAAAACAAAAGCATTTTCTATATATTTTTTAAGTTCTGCTTTAACCGATTCTTTAAATTCATTATGATAATCAGTTGTCACAGCTAGAATCAAATAACTATATGTCATTTCGTTAGCAAATTGATAACCAAACGTATCATCAATCACTTCTTTTTCTAAATTTGATTGATAAAATTCAGTTTGTTCACCAAACATTAAATCTAAAGCAATCATCATTTCCATATCATTTTTTACGCGTACTTTATCAGAAATAGTATTAGGCTTGAACTTATATGCCAACATTGTTTTTTCTTGAACAATGTCCATTTTCGTTTCGACATATGGTGTATGGACGGATGTCGGTTCGTCTATTACTTTTCTCGTAATAGGTGGCATTTCGTGCATATTTCTTTTGTCTTCATGTTCGCGTACTAATTGTATAGTTTCTTCTGGATCGACGTCTCCAACAATGATTAACACCATATTTGCTGGATGGTAAAACGTTTCATATGATAAATATAAATCTTCAGCTGTAATATCATAAATACTTTCAACAGAACCTGCTATATCCACTTGTACAGGATGATTATGATAGAGTGCGCCTAAAGTTTGGAACATTAATTTATAATTAGGCTGTTCTTGGTACATCTTAATTTCTTCAGCGATTATACCTTTTTCTTTTTCTACTGTTTTCTCAGTAAAATACGGACTTTCAATCATTTTTAATAAACGAATAATATTATCGTGCACATTTCCAGTCGCACTAAATAAATAACTTGTTCTATCAAATGTCGTAAATGCATTAACTTGTGCATCATTTTCAGCAAAACTTGTAAAGACATCGCCATCTTCTTTTTCGAACAATTTATGTTCTAAGAAATGTGCTACCCCGTCCGGAACAGTCACAAAATCATCTTTGCGATGTGGCTTAAATGTATGATCAAGAGAACCGAAATGTGTTGTGTATGTCACAAAAGTCTTTGAAAACCCTGCTTTTGGAATGACAACTACTTTTAAACCATTTTCTAAAGTATCTTCGAATACAGTTTCATCAATCTGTTTATAATATTGATTACGCATTGTTATCACCTTCAGTCAGTATATATATTGTATCTAATTGTCCAAGTTGTGCGGTCTTTTTAATATCTTCAATTGTGATAGATTCAATTTCTTTAATCCAATCATCATAGTTATAAACGGATTGATATCTCGCATGTGTATGCAATAAGTCAATCATTTGTCGTTGTTTATCAAACATTTCTCGTGCGTGTGAAATTAAGACTTTCTTCGCTAACGTCAGTCTCTCTGTTTCAATTTCACCTTGTTGAATATCTTTAAAAATATTTAAAATTGTTTCTTTAGCGACATGTACTTTATCTTTAGAGATGCCACCAACTATATATAAGAATCCATTTCTTGCATCGATTTGAGAATGTATTGAATAGGCTAAACTTTGTTTTTCACGTACTTCACTAAATAAAATTGAAGAAGCATCTCCACCTAGCAACATATTTAACACTAAGAACGAATAATATTCTTTAGAATGGAATGTTATTGGGAACCTATATCCCATATTTAATTTTGCTTGATCAATCTTTGTATAATCTACTATTTCTTTTACTTCTTTAATATCTTTTAATAATGTCGTTTCGATTTCTAATTGACTATTATGATCAAAATTAAAATATTCATGACACAATGATTTAACTTCATCTAATTCAACATTTCCAATAATATATGTAGATATCGCATTCTCGTGTAACAAATCATGGTATGTATTGACTAAAGATTCAGGTGTTACGTTATCAATGTCTTCTAGTCGACCAGATGCTAAATATTTATATGGCTCATCTTCAAACATATGATTCATAAATTGAATAAATGCACGTTGAGATTTGTTGTCTTCAATTGCAGTTAATTTTTTATGTAATAAAGACTTTTCTTGCTTCGTGTATTTTTCATTAAATTTACCATTTTCAATCAGTGGATTAAAAATCACTTCATGCAATAATTTAACGGCTTGTTCGAATAGTGGAAACTCACTATTTAAATATTTTTCATTTACGATTTCAATACCAATTGTCATGATATGATTATTAGCTTGTTTAATGACATAGCTAAATAAATGCGCACCATATAAGTCCGCAAGCAAATTATTCATTTCTTTATCAGTTTGGTATTGTTTTGTAACACGTGTAATTAATTTACTTAAAATTGACCTAGATGTAATCGTCTCACTGTTTAAAGGTGCTACAAATTTAAAAACGATAGTCGTTGTTTTAAATTTTTCAGTTGGTATCACATAAACGTCATTTGAAGATAATTGTATATGTTCTGTTGTTATCATAATAGATACCTCTCTTATATGTATGTATATAGAGAAACAAAGCAACAATTGTTACTTTGTTTCTCTCAATATATTTATTATATCCTATTTCTTGTAATTCGAAACTTTACAAGACTGCTTTTAAAATAATTTAGTGAATAAAGTACAGGTGTGCCATGTTCGTTATAATGAACTTGTGTTAATAACATCATTGCATCGTCTGGCTCAGAGTTCAATATTTCACTAATATACGGCTCATAACTAATGGATTCTATAGATGTATTAGCATGTGTAATTTTAAATTCTACTTTACTTTCAATTGCGGATAAAATAGATGAATTGGATCTATAGTCACTGCATGCAAATAAATCAGTAGCAATTTTATCTAGACAATACACGACTGGTTCACCATTTGCTGTACGTACTCTTTCTATTACCGAAATAGATGCATCTTTTTCTAAGTTTAATACTTCTATATCTTTTAAAGTTGCAACTTCTTCATCTAAACTAATAAATTCTGTTCCAGCAACTTCACCATTTTTTTCAATCATTTTTGTAATACTTACTAATTCGTCTAATGGATAATAATATGGTTGTGTAGGTTTCACCACTGTTACGTCGCCTGTTTTTTGAGATAAAATTTGTTCCGTGACAAGTTCATGTATGGCTTTTTCGATTTCATCATAATTTATATTTAACAACTTTTTAATTTCAAACTCATTCGGAATAGCATCTCCCGGTTTAAGTTCAGCTGTTTGAATTTTATCTAATATCCAATTTTTAACGAAATTTGTACTTGCATTTGTAGACATAATATCCCCCTATTCGTCTTGATAAATATCAACCAATACTTGTCTAGGTTTACTACCTGATTGAGGACCAATAACACCATTACTTTCCAAATCATCCATTAACCTAGATGCCCTATTATAACCTATTCTAAATCTTCTTTGTAATAAACTCGCACTTGCTTTTTGTTCTTCTACAACAAATAAATATGCTTCTTTGTATAAAGCATCTTCACTTTCCATTTCATTTGCTTCTGTCGGTTCGTCAGGTTCCATCTCTTTAACATAGTTCGCTGTTTGTTCTCCAACAACATGTTGAACAACTGATTCAACTTCACCATCAGAAAGAAATGCACCTTGTATTCTTGTTGGTTTTGAAGAGTCTCTAGATAAGAATAGCATATCACCTCTACCTAGTAATTTTTCAGCACCACCACTATCTAAAATTGTTCTAGAATCAGTTGCAGAGCTTACTGCAAACGCAATTCTAGAAGGTATATTAGCTTTAATACTACCTGTTATAACATCAACGGATGGTCTTTGTGTCGCAATAATTAAGTGTATACCTGCTGCACGTGCAAGTTGTGCGATTCTCATAATGGATGATTCAACATCTTTACCAGCAACCATCATTAAGTCAGCAAGTTCATCAACAATGACGACAATATACGGTAATTGCGCTTGTTTTTCTTCCATTTCTTGATTTGTACGTTCAATAAATTGATTATATCCTTCAATATTTCTTGCACCAACGTGTTGGAACAAGTCATATCTTTTTTCCATTTCGGATACAATTTTTTGTAATGCTTGATTTGCCTTTTGAGGATTTGTAACAACAGGTGTTAACAAATGTGGTATTCCGTTATACACATTTAATTCAACCATCTTAGGGTCAATAAGCATTAATTTTACTTCATGTGGTTTAGCATTCATTAATATACTTGTGATAATACCATTAATACAAACAGATTTACCACTCCCTGTAGCACCTGCTACGAGTAAGTGAGGTAATTTGTTTAATTCTGCTGTAATTGGTTCACCTGAAATATCTCTTCCTAATGCAACTTCAAGTTTATTTGATGTTGGTTTTGCCTCATTCAGTACTTCTTTCAGCGTTACCATTGAAATATGTTCATTAGGCACTTCAATTCCAACTGCCGACTTACCTGGAATAGGCGCTTCAATTCTAATATCTTTTGCTGCTAAATTCAGTGCAATATCATTACTTAAATTAACGATTTTGTTTACTTTCACACCTTGAGCTGGCTGTACTTCGTATTGAGTAACAGCTGGTCCAATCCTAATTTGAGTCACTTTCGCATCGACATTAAAGTTTCTTAATGTAGCTTCAAGTAGTTTTCCTTTTTCTTGAACTGTCTTTTTAGACACTGATTGAGATTTAGGTGGATCATTTAAAATTGTAATCGGTGGTAATTTATAATTTAAATTCTCAGTCTCATCTATAGTTGATTCATTCATTTCAGATTCATGATTATCATGATCTTGTTGAACGGGTTGTTTAGGTTGTTGTGTTCTTTTGGATGCTAACTTTTCTTGCGATTCAAAGATTGGAATTTCTTCATTAGTTTGTTGTTTGTCAATTTTAGAAATTTCTTGAACTGGTTCAACTTCTTCTAAATGTGAAACGTCTTTAGGCTGCTCTTTTTGACGCTTTTCTTTTTCTAGTTGTTTAGCTTTCGCTTTTTCTTCTCTTTTTTGTTCAAGATTTGTCATTTTTGATTTAGTTTTACTTTGCGCCATATCAAATGCTGATTTAGTAATATCACGATGTCTTTTCTTCATGATTAAAATAACACTAGATAGTAAAACGAGTATCGTTAATAAACTATATCCAAAGACGGAAATAAGCTTGCTTATGACATTAAATGCATAATAACCAATATAACCACCACCGTTAAAGTAAAATGCATTTCGTTCTAAACTTGAATATGTTTCACTCAAGGTTGTCTTAAACGTATTAAACGATGGATCTTTGAAATATAATACTAACTGCATAATGAATAGCAATGCTACTTGAAAGACGAGCAATCCGTTTACTCTTCTTGTGAATTTTAATTTGCCGTTCACTGTTATTAATAGTGAAATAATCGCTATCAGTATATAGGTGAAATATTTTGAGAATCCAAATAAGAAATGAAAGAAGCTATCAATCATTAAACCTATAAATCCTAATTGAAAAATACCTAACACGATTAAAAACAACACAATCATCTGTATGACATATTTTAATGTATTATCTTTTTGCTTTTTCTTGCCACGTGTTGTTTTTCTTTTACGTGTTGCTGGCTTCTTCTTTTGTACCATTTTTGAAATAGCCTCCTTATCTATAATGCAAAAAGAGGCTGGGACATAAATAGATGTCTCAGCCTCATATAGTATGTAGGCAGTTAATGAACAAATAGCGTGTATGACACATTATTTGTTCATCTTTGCCGAGATGGAAAAACTCATTGTATTGATATAGAATTTAATCTCATCTCTTGACTGTTAAAAATCATCCATAAAACAATTCATTAGATTTCTGAAATAATTGGAATAATCATCGGGCGACGTTTCGTTTGTTCATATAGATACTTACTGAGTTTATCACGCATATTTTGTTTCATTTCAGACCATTCAATTTTCTTTTGAAGTAAACCTTCTTCAACAATTTCACGGACTTTTTCTGAAGCGTCGTTTAATAACTCTTCACTTTCTCTAACATAAACGAATCCACGTGATTGAATTTCAGGTCCACCAACGATTTTTCTATTTTTAGGATCTAAAGTTACAACAGCTATAAATATACCATCTTCAGCTAATAAGTGTCTGTCTCTCAAAACAATATTACCTACGTCTCCAACACCGATACCATCAATTAATACGTTACCAGCTGTAACTTTTTCATTAGCAATCATTTTTTCGCCATCAAAATTAACAACGTCACCTTTTTCTAGTAAGAAAATTTTCTCAGGATCTACGCCTGTTTCAGCTGCTAATTTCGCATGTGCGATTTGCATTTTAAATTCACCTTGTACTGGAATAAAGTATTCAGGTTTCATTAAATTAAGCATCATTTTAAGTTCTTCCATACAACCATGACTAGATGCATGTGTTTTTTTGTTATTAGGCATAATGTGTGCGCCAGCTTTAACTAATTCATTTAAAGTCTGACCAATAATCACTTCCATATTAGCAGAAGCTGTTGTAGAAATATAAACATTATCGCCTTCTAAAATATTTAAAATAGGATGTCTTTGTTGAGCCATTTGACCTAATGCTTCAATTGGTTCACCTTGCATACCTGTAGCAATAATAATTAATTCATTTTTAGGATATTTACTAATGTCATGCACGGGTACTAAAAGATTTTCTGGAATATTAAAGTAACCTAATTTACGTGCAACATTGAAAGAACTTTCTAAAGAACGTCCTAAGAATGAAACTTTACGGTTTAATTTACTAGCCGCATTCAGCACTTGTTGAATACGAATAAAGTTAGATGCATAACATGAAACGATAATGCGCCCATTTGCTTTTGCAAATTCATCGACCATGTGACTTTCGATTACATTTTCTGGAACGTTGTAACCAGGTTTTTCTGCTTCTGTTGAATCACTAATCAAAGCAAATACACCATTTTGACCAATTTCAGTCATCTTAGCGATATCTGGTGCATAGGCACCTTGTAAACTTTGGTCGAATTTAAATTCTCCAGTATAAACGATTGAACCATATGATGTATGGATACATACACCTAAACTATCTGGTATTGAATGCGTTGTATTAAAAAATGTCACGTTAACGTTTTTAAATCTCATGACTGAATCTTTATTTACTGTATAATAACGTACTTTTTTATTGATTTTTCTTGCTTTCATGTGATCTTTAACTAATGCAATCGTCAATCTTGATCCGTATATTGGTGCATCAAGCTTTTCAAGTATATAACTTACAGCACCGATAGAATCTTCATGTCCGTGTGATAAAAAGATACCTTTAAGTTTATCTTTATTCTCAATAACATATTGTATGTCTGGTATAACAACGTCTACACCTAACATTTCGTCTTCTGGAAACATTAAACCAGCGTCTAACATGAACATTTCTTCGTCCACTTCAACGATATACATGTTTTTTGCAATTTCTCCTACACCACCGAGTGGTATGATACGAATTTTATCATTTTTCTTTTTTATTAAACTCAAAATTGTTCCTCCTAAATGTAGTCCCGTCCATAATATATTTATTTAATCATACCATTTATATAATCGATTATACAAGCACATACAACAGTCTTATACATATTTTAAATTAAGGAAGACAATAATTTTTATATCAGGTCATAACTTTATGATTTCTCTGTCAAAATAAACTCAGAATAAGGTGCATCCAATAATCTTTTCGTAGCTAATTTAATATCATTTAACTGGATTTGATTGATTTCGTGCTCGAACTGCTCATTCGTAACTAATTCATTATGAAACATGATTGAACGTGCATTTCTCGTCATTTTATTTTGGTTAGATTCAGATGCCATTAAAAAGCTTGTGATTATATGACTTTTAGCATCATCTAGTTCATTCTGTGTGATACCGTCATTTAATAATGACTCGAGCACTTCAGTAATAAGTTCACTTGATGCATCAACATTTTCTTTATCAGTTGCTACATAAATTGTCAGTAAACCATCATTGTGAAAACTTTGGAAATCTGAGTAAACATTATAACATAATCCATGTTCTTCTCTTAGAACTTGGAACAATTTAGAGCTCATTGTTTCGCCTAAAATCGTGTTCAATATATTCGTTGCATAATAGTGTTCATCATTATAACTTGGTGCATCATAACTTCTCATAAAATGCGTTTGCTCTAGCTCGTTTTTATAATAAGTTTCTTTCTTCTCAATAAAATTCATGCTTTGTTCTTGTTGATTAAGCGGTATTTCTACCCCATCAGATAATTGCTTAAGCAATGTTTCTTTCATAGATTCACTATAGGCACCCGCAACTGAAACAATTAAGCGATTACTTTGATAATACTTTTTATGGAAATCAACTAATGTATCTCTATCAATTTGATTGACACTATCAGGCGTACCAAGGATCATTCGTCCTAATGGTTGGTCTTTATAAATTTCATGTTCTAATTTATCCATTAACCATTCTTCTGGTGTATCTTCAATCATTTTAATTTCTTCTAAAATGACTTTTTTCTCACGAACAATTTCTTCTTCAAGAAATAGTGGATTTTTAACCATATCTATAATTAAATCAATTGCTTTATGTTCAAATCTTTTTAATGTCTTACAGAAATAACAAGTGTACATTTTTGTCGTATATGCATTGTTATAGCCACCAATTTTATCAAATTCATTTGATAATTGCTGTCTTGTATAGTGTTCACTACCTTTAAATAACATATGTTCCATAAAATGAGCAATACCTTCCGGATAATCACCTTCATCACCCGTTCCAGTATTGACATAAACACCTACACTAATTGTTTCACTGTTTGGAATTTCTTCAAAAATCACAGTCGTTCCATTATTCAGTCGTTGTAAATCAGCCATATTTATTCACCTCAAAATAAATAGGGACACGTCAATGTCCCTATCTGAATCATTTCATTTATTATTTTTGTTCTTTTTCTTCGTTTAACAATACTTTGCGTGATGCGTTTACGCGTCCTTGACGGTCAATTTCAGTTACTTTTACTAAGAATTGGTCACCAATTTTAGCTACATCTTCAACTTTGTTAACTCTCTCGTTAGAGAATTGAGAAATATGAACAAGTGCATCTTTACCTGGGAAGATTTCAACAAATGCACCGAATTTTTCGATACGTTTAACTGTTGCCATATAAATTGCACCGACTTCAGCTTCTCTTGTAATATCTTCAATAATTTGTCTAGCACGGTCGATCATGTCTTTATCTTTAGATCCAATAAATACTGTACCGTCTTGTTCGATATCTAATTTAACACCTGTTTCATCAATGATTTCATTGATTTTCTTACCACCAGGTCCAATAACATCTCTAATTTTATCTGGTTTAATATGCATAATTTCAATTTTAGGTGCATATTGGCTAAGTTCTTCTCTAGGTTCTCTTAAAGTTTCAAGCATATGATTCAAGATATATAATCTACCAATTCTTGCTTGCTCAAGTGCTTCTTTTAAGATTTGTTCACTTAAACCATCGATTTTAATGTCCATTTGAATAGCAGTGATACCTTTTTCTGTACCTGCAACTTTAAAGTCCATATCACCAAGTGCATCTTCCATACCTTGAATATCAGATAAAATTGTATAGTTATCATCTTTAGTAATCAAGCCCATTGCAATACCTGCAACTGGTGCTTTAATTGGCACACCTGCATCCATTAAAGCTAAAGTTGAACCACAAATTGAAGCTTGTGATGATGAACCATTTGATTCAAGTACTTCTGAAACAACTCTTATTGTATAAGGGAATTCTTTTTCATCTGGAATAACTTGTAGTAAAGCACGTTCACCTAATGCACCGTGACCAATTTCACGACGTCCTGGCGCTCTCACTGGACCTGTTTCACCAACTGAGAAGTTAGGGAAATTATAGTGATGCATGTAACGTTTTTGTTCTTCTGTACCTAAGCCATCAATGATTTGATGTTCACCTAATGCACCTAAAGTCGCAACTGAAAATGCTTGTGTTTGTCCACGTGTAAATAAACCTGAACCATGAGCTCTTGGTAATAATCCAACTTCAGAAGATAATGGTCTGATTTCTTCAGGATTACGTCCATCTGGTCTTACTTTATCTTCAGTAATTAAGCAACGCACTTCTTCTTTTACAAGTGCATCTAATACTTTACTTACATCTTTGAGTACTTCTTCATTATCTGGATCTTCTTCGTTTGTAAAGTCATTTAGAACTTCTTCTTTAACTGCAGAAATATTAATATCTCTTTGTTGTTTTTCTTCAGTTCTGATTGCTGAAATAATATCTAAAGCTTCTGCTTTAGCACGAACTGTTTCTTCAAATGAAGCTTCAATTTCAACCGGTATAAATTCAGCTTTTTCAGGTTGAACATCTCCAATAATAGCTTCTTGGAATTCAACTAATCTTTGAATTTCTTTATGACCAAATAAAATAGCATTTAACATTGTTTCTTCTGTTACTTCTTTAGCACCCGCTTCAACCATGTTAATCGCATCTTTATGACCCGCTACTTGTAAATCTAATAAAGAAACTTCTCTTTGTTCAACATTAGGATTGATGACAAATTCACCATCTACTAAACCTACGTTCACACCTGCAATTGGTCTTTCAAATGGAATATCTGATACAGATAATGCCATTGAAGAACCAATCATTGCTGCCATTTCTGGTGAACAGTTTGGATCAACACTCATTACGATAGAAATAACTTGAACATCATGTCTGTATCCTTTAGGGAATAATGGACGAATTGGTCTATCAATTAATCTACTTGTTAAAGTAGCATCTTCACCAGGTCTACCTTCACGTTTATTAAAGCCACCAGGAATTTTTCCTGCTGCATACATTTTTTCTTCATAGTTAACCATTAATGGGAAAAAGTCTACATTTCTAGGTTCTTTTGATGCAGTTGCTGTTGATAATACAACTGTATCCCCATATCTTACTAATACTGCACCATTAGCTTGTTTTGCTAATTGGCCCGTTTCAATTATTAATGGACTTCCTGCCCATTCTGTCTTAAAGACTTTCTTCTCTTGAGACATTTATGAATCTCCTCTCATACACTTAATCTCTTATATCATACCATTATACACATATTTTTTATATTTATTTATAAAAAAATCGAAAGAAATCTGATTGATTTCCTTCGATTGAAATTACGATTAGCGACGTAATCCTAATGATTTAATTAAATCACGGTAACGTTGAACATCATTTTCACGTAAATATGTTAATAAATGTTTACGACGACCAACCATTTTTAATAATCCACGACGTGAATGATGGTCTTTCTTGTGAGTACGTAAATGTTCGTTTAAAGCAGTGATTTCTGCTGTTAAAACTGCGATTTGTACTTCTGGAGAACCAGTATCAGTTTCATGTACGCGGTATTGTTCGATTAGTTCGTTTTTTCTTTCTTGTGAAATTGCCATTGTCAATTTCCCTCCTATAATTGTATTCACCGTAAACCTGAGCTGATCGTCGGAGTGTCGATAAGCCAAGGATTAGGCACTCAAATCATTATACATAACTCTTTATGTTCTTTCAAGTGATAATAACGCTTTTGCTTCTTCTTTATCTTGCTTAATTTGATTAACAAGTGCATCAATGCCATCAAATTTTTGTTCTGGTCTAATAAAATGGTGCCAATATACTTCTACACGTTCACCATATATACTCTCTTCAAAATCAAAGATGTTAACTTCAATACTTATTTGAGAAACAGACGGATCATGGAATGTTGGTTTCACACCAACGTTACACACACCTTTATATGACTTATCTCTTGATTTAATGAGTAATGTTACAGCATAAACACCTTTTCTCGGTAATACATAGTCATCACTAGGTTCAACATTAGCTGTAGGAAAACCAATTGTACGCCCTCTTTTTTCACCTTGAACAACCATACCTTTAATAACATATGGACGTCCTAAAGCTAAATTACAAGCTTCTATTTCTCCTAGTTCAAGTGATGTTCTAATATTCGTAGTTGAGATTTTTTCATCCTCATGTAATGTTTGCTTAGATACGACAAATACATCAAATGGATAATCATTCTCTTGTAATGAAGCCATATTACCTTTTCCATATTTACCAAAACTAAAATCATAACCTGCAATAACAGCTTTCACATGATTTTGAATAAAATATTGGTCAATAAAATCATCTGCAGACACATCTGCAAATGTTGATGAAAAGTTAACGACGAAACAGTAATCTACGCCTAACTTTTCAATTGCTTCAATTTTATCAGCAATAGGTGTTAAATACGTTGTTCTTTTCTTTTCAGGATTTAAGACAACTGAAGGGTGAGGATCAAATGTCATAACAGCTTTTTTTAAATGTTTATCTTTAGCTACTTTAATCATTTTTTTAAGAACTTGTTGATGACCTAAATGTATGCCATCAAAAAAACCGATAGCTAAAGCAATATTTTCATTTACAAATTGTTTAGATTTAATTGGGTGTGTAATTTCTATAACTTCCATCAATATACTCCTTTAAAGAAAAACTTTTTTCGGTTTATAAAGTGTTTCATTTTTATCGTAAGTATCCATAATAGCAATTGCTTTGTCTTCATACCAAACAACAAATTCGCCATCATGTTTACTTTCATCTATTAAAGATTTTTCTATTTTTTGTCCGTTTTGAATACGCGTTACGATATCTTTATCATGTACGGTAACTTTCGTTAAACCATTCAATCCATATTCTAATGGAAGAATCACATCTTGTAACTTATCTTGCTCAACTATTTCTCTTAAGTCATCTAATTTAATAGCCTGTTCTAAAGAGAAACCGCCACTTTTCAACCTAATTAAATGAGACATATGAGCAGGATAATTAAGTAACGCACCAATTTGAGTTGCTAACGTTCTAATATATGTCCCTTTGCCACATTCAACTTCAATTTCAAATTTACAAGTATCATTCTCATAAATAATATCAGAAATTAAATCAATACTGTTAATATGTACTCTTCTGACAGGACGTTCAACTTCAATATTTTGTCTAGCATATTCATATAATTTCTTACCATTAACTTTAACAGCAGAATACATAGGTGGAATTTGTTCAATGTCACCTTCTAATTGTTTTAAAGTCGCAATCATTTCATCTTTGTCCCATAAATTTTGATCAACACGCTTCTGATCAACTATCTCACCAGTTTGGTCTTCAGTCGTTGTACTAACACCAATCGTTACTTCAGCTCTGTAGGATTTGCCACTTTCCATCACATAATCACTTACACGCGTCGCTTTCCCTACACAAATCGGTAGTACACCACTTACCTCAGGATCTAAAGTTCCAGTATGGCCAACTTTTTTTGTTTTTAAAATTTTACGAAGTTTAAATACGACGTCATGACTTGTCATACCAACTTCCTTATGAATTGCTAGAATGCCATCCAAATTTACGACCTCCATAATGTTTCTATTCTTTTTAATTTTACATGAAAATATTCATAAAAAGAAGAAATAACTCAATTCGCATAAAAAAACGATGGTGTTAGAAACAGAATTACGAGAAATGTCCATAACGAAGACGTTTTCTTACTACCACAATTCGGAATTATGGTAGTTACAGCTTTCTTATTACCAGAATTCTGAATAATGGTAGTTACAGCCCCTCTAATCAAAAAAAGACCAAGACACCTTATAGTGTCTTAGCCTAAATTTGGATTAATCATTACGATTTAAATCTTGAATCATGCGTTCAATTTTATTACCGTAATCGATTGATTCATCATATTCAAAATGCAATTCTGGTAAAATACGTAATTTCATACGATTACCTAATTCTGATTTAATAAAGCCTTTTGCTTTTTCTAAACCTTTAAATGTATCTTCTTTTTCTTTATCAGAACCTAATACAGTTAAATAAACTGTAGCGTGAGACAAGTCTCCTGGAAGTTCTACATCTGTAATTGTTAAAAATCCAACTCTTGGATCTTTAAGTTTATTGTTGATAATATCCATTAATTCTTTTTTCATTTGTTCGCCTACTCGTTCAGAACGAATACTCATATATTTCACCTCTTAACATTCTCATCTCTCTATATACATTAGTACATTATAGCACATGCTTGAATGCTTAAAAAGATAATCACTCGATATAAATATATTATGTTTCAATACTTAACTTTAGTCGCTCTAATCCTTCTAATACTTTAGACTTTGGGCATCCAACATTGTATCTCAAAAAGTGCTGACCGTTACCGCCATATGTTTGACCATCCATTATCGCAACTTTGCCTATGTTAATAAGTCGGTGTTGCAATTCATCCATCGTCATATTTAGATCTGAAACATCTAACCATATAAGATATGTTGATTCTGGATAGACAACTTTAATTTCTGGTATGTGCTCTTTTAAGAATAATTGAACTGCATGTATATTGTCATCTAAATATTCGTTTAAAGCATCTACCCAATCACTCGCTTTTTCATAGGCTGCTATTGTAGATTCCATCCCCATAATGCTTGGTGATGATAAACCGTCTTGCTTTTTCAAATGATTTAAAAATATATCCCCATCTTCTTTATTTGGAATTAAAGTATACGCAAAAAGTAACCCCGGAAAATTAAAAGTCTTACTACCACTTGTCACAATTGCTATATCATTTTTACTTTTATCTAGTATTGGAATGTGGTTGTTTCCTTTTCGAACGATATCCATATGAATTTCATCAGAAATGATATAAACATGATGTTCCTGACATAGTTTAATGATTGTAGTCAGTTCATCTTCAGTCCATACTCTACCTGTTGGGTTATGAGGAGAACATAATAACAAAATTTTATTTTCAGGTTTCGCTAATTGCATCTCTAATTGTTTAAAGTCAATTGTATAATAACCCTCTTCGTAGAAAAGTTGATTCTCCACAACTGTACGATGATTCTCTTTAATCACATTGTAAAATGCGTCATATGCTGGTGTTTGAATAATCACACCATCATTCAAATTAGATTTCATATAAATTAACTGTGAAACTGCATATATCACAGTTGGTGTATAATAAATCCAATCTTCATTAATTTCAGTATTAAAACGTTTTTTATACCAATTCGTAACGGTTGATTTAAAGTCTATATGATTCCATCTCGTATAACCGAATATAGGATGCTTCATACGATTATTTAAATGTTCCATAATTGTATCTGGTAGCGCGAAGTCTGTATCTGAAATCGTAAATGGCAACAAGTCACTTTGCCCAAAACGGTCTTGGACATAATCCCACTGAGTACAATTTGTCCCTGTTCTATCAATCACCTTATCAAAATTATACATTACAAAAATCCCTTCTTAACTTAAATAATGGCATCTAATTGTTTTCGAACAGTTGTTACTCTCGTTCCGATGATAATTTGTACATTTTGTTTGTCTAAATGTACGACACCTAATGCACCGAGTTCTTTTAACTTTTCATCATCAACAATTTCCGCATCTTCCAGCACTAATCTTAAACGTGTAATACAGTTATCAATGCTTATAATATTACTGGAACCGCCAATCGCTTGAAGCATATCAGAAGCCATATCGTCTGTATGATTTGTACGATTTTGTGTCGCATTACTTTCATTATTATCGTTCTTTTCAACTGTTCTACCTGGTGTTTTTAAGTCGAATTTCAAAATAACTGTCTTGAAGACTAAATAATAGATAACAAACCATATTAATCCAACAATTATGACGAGCCACCATTTCGTATAACTACCTTGCATGACACCAAATATTAGAAAGTCTAGTACGCCACCATCTGTATTACCAATTGTCACACCTAGAATATTCATAACCATAAATCCTAATCCTGTCATAATGACATGGAAGATCCAAAGTAATGGACTAATGAATAAAAATAAAAATTCAATTGGTTCAGTAATACCTGTAACAAATGTTGCTACAAATCCTGAAATTAATAAGCCTTTTATTTTATGCCTATTCTCTTTAGGCGCTGCGTGATAAATTGCTAAAGCCGCAGCTGGTAAACCAAACATAAATGTTGGCATTTTACCTTGTGATAAAAATGCAGTTACATTTGGAGATATTGGTAAATTATTTTGTAATTGCGCATAAAAAATATTTAATGCGCCAAATACATCTTTACCTTCAATAATAGAATGTCCACCAACTTCAGTAAATCTAACCATCGATACTAAAATATGATGTAATCCGAAAGGTAATAATAACCTTTCACCAGCACCAAATAAAAATGGTCCAAATACACCAGAATGTTGAATTAGTGCCCCAACACTTCCAATGATCATACCGAAGAACGGCCAAATAATTGGAATAATTAACCCGACTACTGCTAATGCGAGAGACGTTACAATTGGTACAAACCTTGACCCTGAGAAGAACGCAAAGCTGTCAGGTAACTGTGTATAGCTAAATTTATTATGTAATTTATAAACGATAAGACCAGAAATGATACCACCGAGCACACCCATTTCGAGTGTTTGAATACCTAATACCATACTTTGTCCAGCTTGTTGTAATTTATCTGTATCTGCTAATTGATGTGTCTCAGTTAAATAGAAATTAATCGTTAAATTCATAACTGTATAACCTACAAACCCTGAGAAGGCAGCTACACCTTTTTCATGTTTAACAAGTCCGATTGGTATAGCAATCGCAAATAGTACAGGTAAATATGTAAACGCAAATCCCCCAACTGTTGCTAAGAACTTCAATGCTAGCTGTATCATGTTATTCTCTAAAAATGGAAAGACATCAATCATTGATTCACTTGTAAATGAACTCCCTATCCCTAAAATCAAACCCATAAAAGCTAATAAAGCTACTGGAAGCATAAATGTCTTCCCCATATTTTGAAGAAAATCCCACACATTACTTTGCTTCTTCTTTTTACTCATACTCAATAACACCCCTTTAATACATTTATGTTATTTAAATATACAAATGTATTAAAGGGGCATCAATAGTATATAATCATTTTGGACGCGCTTTCATCTTATGAATGTCGTTACATTATAATTGTCTACCATACATCATTAATAGAAAATCTATCATAAACATAGCAGCGTGCCTCGAACTTAAATCTACATTTCCAATATAGATACTATTTGTCTTAGCGATTAAAGTTATGGTCGATAACTGTGCCAACTTAGAATGCCTATTACTAACAATAGAAATAATTGGTACTTGGTTATCTCTTAACTGCTGTGCATAACGAACAATATGTGAGGTTTCACCACTTGAACTTACACAAATTGCTAAACTTTCCTGATCTAAATTATGCGTTACCGCTTCTAATTCATCCCAATCAGTTCTCGCATGTGCTACTTTACCTAGAAATGTTAATTTTCTACTTAAATCAATCCCGTTTACTAAACTTGCTCCCACGCTTATGATTTCTATTACACGTGCATCACGTATAAAAGCTACTGCTTTTTCGATATCTTGGATATTGATCTCATTCATTGTATTCTGGAGGTTCGCCAAATTTTCATTCATAAAATCATCCATTTCAACATCAAAACTTTGCACATTGTTTACTTTATTTAAATCAGGTTGATTTTGTAATAAGGCATATTTCAGTTCTCTATAGCCTTGATAACCTAATTTTTGAGAACATCTACTGACAGTTGCAGTCGACACAAACAACTTTTCAGCAATATCATCTATGTTCATATTTGCTATCGACGTATAATCATTCAAAATAAAATCCAATACCCTCTTCTCTAATTCACTTAAATCATTTCTTCTTTTTTGTAATTTTCCTACAAGTGCATTTTGTTCCATTTTAACCCCTCTTAATATTTTCACTTTTACTCCATAAACTATCAATCAATAATTCACTATATACCATCTTATGCATGCTTAAATATGATAATAAATGAAACAATAAATAATATTTGCAAGAATGCTCTTAAATAAATATTTGTTGGTGCTTTGTCACCTAATGATATGTTTTTAGCATGTGCTTTTATATTGCCAGGAAACAATACAAAACATAGAATAATACCAATTACACTGAATACCATATTAAATTTAGGAATAAATACACTTATCGCAATGACAAATTCCAACCATCCTGTTACATACACAATCATTTTCGGATTTGGAACACTACTCGGAACCATTTTTATAAGAGAATTTCGAATAGAAGGCATAAATCTACCAATAAATGTATACATAAACGCAAAAAATATTGAAAATTGAGCGACATTCATCCACATACTTTCAGTTTGAAATATACGATGTACAATAAATCCGATAAAGCAGCCGACAAAATAAACAATCATTGTTTGCATAAGAACCACTCCAATACGTCATATTTGTAGTTCATGTTTAACTTTACTGCATCCAATCTATTTACTTACCTATTCCCTTATTATAGTGTAAATATACATCAAAAATAATGATTCGTACTTTAGTGAATGTCATTAACTGTCACATAGCAAGTCATCATCCATAACACAAATTTCACTTTTCTCAATAAACAGTTATGCTATATATATCAAGTATATTTATATACTTGAAGAGAATCCGTATTCTCGACTCAACAATAAAAGTGCTTATCTTCCAAAAATGGGAAGTATATCTCCAGCTAAGGTATACTTCCCATTTACATGTCAGTAAATCCAGTTATTTGATTATGATTATATTTAATAACCTTATTTGCTTCCGCGGTTTCTAGTTCCATATTTAAATCTTTGGCTATTTCAACTGATAAAATATAAAATTGCTCTGTAATACTTAATAATGAATTTGTTATATCTACAACTTCACCATGTGGATATGATTCCAACAATTTATTCCATTCAGACTTAGAAATGTATTTTTTTAATAATTTATGATTTTTTCCCGTTGAGATTTGCCAATTAAATTTGTTACCGACTTTCCAGTCATACATAGTCAAAAGTAAATCACGCATCATATTTAAATGATCAATAGCATAAAAAATTTCTTCTCTTTTAATGCCTTTAACAACATACGTTGATAACCACCAAAATTCATTACAAACAAAATCAAACCCCTTCTGGTTAGGTTGCATAATATGATATTTTTTATCACTTGGTTCAATTTGTTCACTAAAATAGTTATCCTTATCAATTAATACCTTCAGTAAATAATCTTCATGTCTATATGCTTCTATACATTCAATTGGTATAAATCTGAAATCTACTCGCATGTGATTTTCAAACAACACCATATAAAATAATTGATCCTTTATACCACTATCAGAACGCTCTCTATTACACTGAGAAATAATAGGCTCTCCAAAATTTTTAATAAATGATACATGTTGAATAAACGACTCATAATTCTTTACGATAAATGCAATATCAAAATCTTGATATTCATCCGGTTCAATAAATTTATTAACCCTAGACCCATTCATGCAAACTGCTCTAATATCATCTTCAATCGAAGCATTATTAAAAATTTCTTCCAATACCTCACGTTCAGTTTTCATAACATCACCTACTACTCATTATGATAAATTAATTGTATAACACCTGATTTAAATTTTCTTGAATGTACTAGTTTAAGTTGTTGTCTATCTTCAATATCTATAAATAGTGGTTTTCCTTTTCCTAAAACTATAGGATGTATAGATAGCCTATATTCATCTACTAATCCATAATTTACAAATGTCGTGATTAAGCTAGATCCACCATATAACCATATATCTTTACCTTGCTTACTTTTTATTTCATTTACATGTTCTACGATATTATCTTTAATAACATTGACATGTTTATCTTCAAACTTAAATTTTTTTGAAAAGACATATTTTTCTTTGGCATGTATGTTTTTCCACATTAATTTATCATCTTCTGAATCTTCTAAACTCGGTTGAAAATCTCCCCATGCTTCGTAACTTTTTCTTCCATAAAAGATTGTATCGACTTGATTTAAAAAATCATCAAAATTCATTTCAGGATCCATAATACACCAGTCAATCTCGCCATTTTCACCTTCGATAAGCCCATCTAATGTAACAGCTAAATCTAAAATGACTTTCCTACTATTATCATCACTACTCATATATTGACCCCCAATCACTTCTTTCTATTATCATACACGAAATGATAATAGAAAACACACCTCATTATTTATGATAAATGGGTGTGTCTTGATTCTAACTCTAATAATGATTGCTTCATTTCAAGTCCGCCTCTATAGCCTCTTAGTTGTCCGTCTTTGCCTATTACACGATGGCAAGGTATCACAATGTTTAATGGATTTTTACCGATTGCTGATGCAACGGCTCTAACTGCATTTGGTTTATTTATTTTATTGGCTAACTCTGAATAAGTTGTTGTTTCTCCATATGGTATTTTAGTCAATGCTTGCCACACGGTTTCGTTAAATGGGCTGGAATTTATATCTATTTTTAAGTCAAAAGAATTTCTTGTTCCATTAAAGTATTCATTCAATTGGTCGATAAATGGTTTAACTTTGTCTTGATTTTCTTTGATTTCTATATTTGAAATAAACTGATGTATTTCATTTTCTTTATCAAATGAGCCTACAAATGCGAGACCTTCATCACTTGCATAAATATCGAGTTTTTTATTAAGATGCTTAAGAATACCATGATAAATTATTTTCATCGTCTCCCTCCTTTGGTGAAAGTTTAAATGAATTTATTTGTAAACTCAATATAAATAGTCGTTATCACAATTAGATAGCAATATAAGGATATTTTTATATGTTATGATATTTTTGAGGTGATAGATTTGGCAATGTATTTAACTGAGAAAAGATGGCAAGACATTAAAACAAACAATAAATTAGCGAATGATGATTTTGTATATGCAGTTAAGACGACAATGATATTCTGTAAACCTTCATGCAATGCTAAATTACCTAATAAAGAAAATGTTTCAATATATCGAGACTATCACGAAGCTATAGAAAATGGTTATCGTCCTTGTAAAAAGTGTAATCCAACAGGTCAATTATTAGAAGAAGAAGAATGGGTATTACAAATAAAAAATTTCATTCATCGATATTATCATTTAAATCTTACATTAGATGAAATTTGTAACCAATGTCACGGTTCAAAGTTTCATTTATCAAGACTTTTCAAACAAGTAACACAACAAACCATTATGCATTATTTATATGAAATAAGAATTAGAAAAAGTATCACACTGCTTGCTGATAACACACTAACAGTTCAAGATATTAGTAGAAAAGTTGGTTATAAAACAACATCACATTATATCAAAGTATTTAAGCAATTCTATTTTATGACACCCTTACAATATCGCAAACGGAAAAACAGTTAAGATAGCTTCCTATCTTAACTGTTTTTTAAAAGATTAACAAAGTTAAATACAATCCTACTAATGTAATGAATAATACAGGTATCGTTATGATAATACCTGTTTTAAAGTATGTGCCCCAAGGTATTTTAACACCTTTTTGTGACAATACATGTAGCCACAATAATGTCGCTAATGAACCGATGGGTGTAATTTTTGGACCGAGATCTGAACCGATAACATTTGCATAAACCATGCCTTCTTTAAGGAGACCAATAACATCTGATTGATGGATAGCGAGTGCATCTATGAGAACGGTTGGTAAGTTATTCATAATCGATGATAGAAATGCTGCTATAAATCCCATTCCCATAATACTTACAAATAATCCATGTTGAGAAATGTCTGTTAGTATATGACTTAAAATTGCAAGGATACCTACATTTTTTAGTCCAAAGACAACAAGATACATACCAATTGAGAATACGACAATATTCCATGGCGCACCTTTGAGTACTTTTTGAGTATGAACTGCAGGAGATTTTCTAGCAAACCATACAAATATAATCGCTACTATTCCTGCAATAATTGATACAGGTATGTGTACAAACTCACTGATAAAATATCCGATGAGTAAAATGGATAGTATAACCCATGACATATGAAACAGTTTCAAATCTTTAATTGCTTCTTTTGGTTGTTTTAAATGATGATCATCAAATGTACGTGGTATAGACGATTTAAAGAATAACCACAATACGGCAATACTAGCCAATAACGAGAAAATATTGGGTATGAACATATGTAAAAAATATTCAACAAAACCAATATTAAAATAGTCTGCAGAAACAATATTAACTAAATTACTCACTGTAAATGGGAGCGAAGTTGTATCTGCTATAAATCCACTTGCTATCACAAAAGGAAAAATGATTTTCTTATTAAATCCTAGATGACGTACCATTGCCAATACAATAGGCGTAAGTATCAAAGCCGCGCCATCATTCGCAAAAAATGCAGCAACAATTGCACCTAATATCATGATATAAACGAACATCTTTACACCATTTCCACGAGAGGCTTTAACCATATGAATCGCAGACCATTCAAAGAATCCAATTTCATCAAGAATAAGTGAAATGATAATTATCGCTATGAATGTCAATGTTGCATTCCAAACAATGCTGGTCACTTCAAATATATCTTCTATTTGTACAACACCAGTTATAATGGCAATTAATGCACCTATAAAAGCTGTTAGGCCGATATCTAATCCTTTCGGTTGCCAAATAACGAAAGTCAATGTCAATACAAAAATTATGATTGCAAGTATGGTCATCATCATTTCCCTCCTTTCGTGAAAATCTCAAAATTATAAACTATATCATGAAAAAGACTGAGACAATAAATAATGTCTCAGTCTCAAAAGATTTATATTAAAATATTCACTTTATTTTCTTTCAATTTCAACCATTTTGAAAGCTTCGAAGATGTCGCCTTCTTTAATATCATTGAATTTTTCAATTGTGATACCACATTCATATCCAGCTGCTACTTCTTTAGCATCATCTTTGAAACGTTTAAGTGTATCTAATTCACCTTCAAAGATCACAATGCCGTCACGAATAATACGTACACTTGCATCTCTAGTAATCTTACCGTCTGTTACGTAACTACCAGCGATTGTACCGACTTTAGATACTTTAAATGTTTGACGTACTTCAGCTTGACCAATAACTTGTTCTTCATATTCAGGGTCTAATAGACCTTTCATAGCTGATTCGATTTCTTCGATTACTTTATAAATAATACGATGCAATCTCATATCAACATTTTCTTCTTCTGCAGCACGTTTAGCACCTGCATCTGGTCTTACGTTAAATCCGATAATAATACCGTTTGATGCTGCTGCTAATGTAACGTCTGATGCATTAATCGCACCAACTGCTGTATGAATAATACGTACATTAACACCTTCAACGTCTATTTTCATTAATGATGCTGCTAAAGCTTCTACAGAACCTTGAACATCACCTTTAATGATGATATTTAAATCTTTCATTTCACCTTGTTTCATTTGTTCAAACAAGTTATCTAATGAAACGCTCTTACTATCTTGACGTTGTTTTAAGATATTTTCTTGTTGACGTTTTTCACCGATTTGACGAGCTTGTTTTTCATTTTTGAATACAACAAATCGATCACCAGCTTGTGGTACATCATGTAAACCAGTAATTTCAACTGGTGTTGATGGTCCAGCTGTTTTAATTCTTTTACCTAAGTCGTTAACCATCGCACGTACTCTACCGTATGTGTTACCCACTACTAATGAGTCACCTACTTCTAAAGTACCGTTTTGTACTAATAGAGAAGCTGCAGGTCCACGTGATTTATCAAGCTCAGCTTCGATTACAGTACCTACTGCAGCACGGTCAGGGTTAGCTTTTAGTTCTTCTACTTCAGAAACTAAACCAATCATTTCTAATAAATCATCGATTCCGTCACCTTGAATTGCTGAAAGTTGAACGAAGATTGTATCTCCACCCCAGTCTTCAGGATAAAGACCATATTCACCTAATTCTTGCATAACGCGATCAGGATTTGCTGTTGGTTTATCAACTTTGTTTACCGCAACAATAATTGGTACTTCTGCTGCTTTAGCATGGTTGATTGCTTCAATTGTTTGAGGCATTACACCATCATCAGCTGCAACAACTAAAATTGTGATATCTGTTACTTGAGCACCACGCGCTCTCATTGTTGTGAAAGCAGCATGTCCTGGTGTATCAAGGAATGTAATTTTCTTGTCGTTGTTAACAATTTGGTATGCACCAATATGTTGTGTAATACCGCCTGCTTCACCAGCTGTAACACGTGTATTACGGATTGAATCTAGAAGTGTCGTTTTACCATGGTCAACGTGTCCCATGATTGTAACAACTGCAGGTCTTTCGATTAAGTCTGCATCATTTTCATCAACTTCAAAGTAATTTTCTAAGTCAGTTGCATCTACATGTACTTCTAACTCAGCTTCAATATCATAATCTGCACAAATTAATTCAACAGTTTCAGTATCTAATGCTTGGTTAATATTAGCTACAACACCAAGTAAGAATAACTTCTTAATAATTTCAGAAGCATCTTTGTTGATTTTATCAGCTAATTCACCAACTGTAATACCTTCTTCATACGTAATTAAAGATGGTGTTTCTTTAACTTCCGGTTTAGGTTGCTGTTGTTGATTATGTTGTTTTTTGTTATTTTGCTTTTTATTCTTTTGATTTTTTTGATTCTTTTGTTGATGATTAGGTTTATTGTTTTGTTTGTTATTCTGTTTGTTGCTATTTGATTTATTTGTATTTGCGTGAGTAGTTGTTTGGTCTTTTTTAGCAGAATCCTGCTTTTTAAATGCTTTATCTAAAATTTTAATGTCATTCTCCTCTAATGCTTGCATGTGATTTGATACTTCTATGTTATTCTTTTTTAATTCGTCTATGATTGCTTTACTCTTTACATCGATTTCTTTTGCATACTCATATATTCTCTTTTTACTCATATACTCACTCCTCATGAAAATCATGAATCATCGTTTTTAGCTTTTTGCTAAATCCAATGTCAGTTATGCCCAACACCACTCTGCTTTCTTTTCCAATTGCGTAGCCTAATTCATAGCGTGTAGCAAAAGTTAAAAGTGTTACATGATAAGTTGCACATTTATTTTTTATTGTTTTTGTAACATTTGCTGCAGCATCTTCAGAAAGAATGACAAGTTTTACATTGCCTTTTCTTAACTCACTTATGACAATTTCTTCGCCAGTCTTAATCTTTCTAGCTCTTGTTGCCAGACCAAGAAGATTTAAAATTTGATCTTTCTTTTCTATACTCATTTAGGTATACGCTCACGGTAAATTAAACGAATAATTTCTTTATAGACAGGTTCAAGCGTTTCTTTATTACTGTCAAAATAACGTTCTAACTTTCCTTGTTTCTGTGCAATTTCGATAACTTCTAAATCTTTAGAAACATACGCACCGCGACCTGGCGCTTTACCTGTCGCATCTGCTGTTATTTCGCCTTCTTTATTTTTAACGACACGAATCATATCATTTTTAGGTTTCATTTCATTTGAAAGTATACATTTACGCATTGGTATCTTTTTCTTTTTCATGATAAAAGCACCTCACTTTATGATTCTTCAGTTGAAATAATGCCTGCTTCTCTTGCATCAGTTTCTGATTTAATATCAATCTTCCAACCTGTTAATTTTGCAGCAAGTCGTGCATTTTGTCCACGTTTACCGATTGCTAATGATAATTGGTAATCTGGTACGACAACAGTAGTCGATTGATTTTCTTCATCTACGATAACTTCTACAACTTGTGAAGGACTTAAAGCATTTCTTACGAATACTTTTGGATCTTCGTCCCACTCAACGATGTCGATTTTTTCGCCACCTAATTCATTAACAACTGCTTCAACACGAACGCCTTTAGCACCAACACATGCACCTACAGCATCGATATCGCCATTTTCTGAAGTCACACTAATTTTAGAACGGTCACCAGCTTCACGTGCTACAGATTTAACAATTACAGTACCATCATAAATTTCAGGAACTTCTTGCTCGAATAAACGCTTTAATAAACCAGGATGTGTACGTGATACAAAGATTTGAGGACCTTTAGTCGTTTGTTCAACTTTATTCACATATACTTTAATGCGTTCATTTGGTAAATATTGTTCATTTGGACTTCTCTCAGCTTCAGAAAGTACAGCTTCAGTACGACCTAAATTAACATATACATAACGATGATCGACTCTATCAATAACACCTGTTACAATGTCATCTTCTTTATCAATAAACTCATCATAAAGAATGCCTCTTTCAGCATCTCTTAAACGTTGCATAACTGCTTGTTTAGCTGCTTGAGCACCAACACGACCGAAATCTTTAGGTGTAACGTCTTCTTCAAAGACATCTCCAATTTCATACGCTGGATTTGTAACTAATGCTGTATCTAATGCTACTTGATCTCTATAATCTTCAACATCTTCAACAACGTCTTTTCTTGAAATAACTCTATAAGTACCTTCATCAAGATTCAATTCGATTCTAACATTTTTGGCACTGTCATAGTTCTTTTTGTAAGCTGTGATTAAAGCCGCTTCTATTGCATCAATAAGTACCTCACGAGGTATTCTTTTTTCCTTTTCAAGGTATTCAATTGCAAGTAATAATTCATTACCTTTCACAATGTATCCTCCTTTATATTATAACATTACTGATCGACGTGCTTTAGCGATTTTCTTGCGTGGCAACGTGACATTCTTAGTTCTTGTTTTAATTTTCACTTCTAGCGTTATAGATGTTTCAGTAACTTCTTTTAAAACGCCTAACCATTCTTTATCTCCTTCAACAGGTTCGTATAACGAGATAAATACAGGTTGTTCAATTGCATTTTGATAGTCTTTTTCTTTTTTCAATGGGCGTTCTGCACCAGGTGAAGATACATCCATGAAATAAGGTTCTTTAATAGGATCTTCTTTGTCCATAACTTCACTAATCTTTTCAGAGGCAATTGTGCAGTCGTTCAAATCAACGCCACCGTCTTTATCAATTGCAATACGTAGATAATAGTCTGATCCCTCTTTGACATATTCGACATCTACAAGTTCATAATTTAAATCTTCAAGTATTGGTTGAATAATTTCCTCAACGTGTGCTGCAACTTTACTCATAATGACCTCCCTCTTAATACAAACAGAAAAGAGCGGGAAAGGTCCCACTCTTTAAACGTCAGAGTATTATTTTAAGCAATAACAGTATATCACATAATGGCGCTATGCTCAAGAACATGCGTTATAAATCAAATATTGACAGCTGAGCTTTATCAGGCATATTTGGTAATGATCCAAGTTCATCGAGATATTCGATGATTTTTTGTGATACACCTGCTTTTTTATTAAGATCTTCTTTAGCTAAGAATGGACCTTCTTCTCTTGCTTCAACGATACGTTTCGCAACGTTTTCACCTAGTCCAGGTACTGCGATAAACGGTGGAATAAGTGAATCACCTTCAATTTTGAATTCAAACGAATCACTTTTTTCTAGGCTTACTGGCTGGATTTTGTAACCTCTATGTGCCATTTCATTTGTAATTTCTAAAACTGTTAATACATCTTTCTCTTTTTTAGCTAATTCATGGAATCGGCTATAATATTCTTTCACCGTTGCTTTAATAGACTCTTTATCTTTCGTCATCGTTTTTAAATCAAAGTCTGTCGCACGTACTGTAAAGTAACTTGCATAATAGAACAACGGATGATGAACTTTAAAGTATGCAATTCTTAATGCCATTAGAACGTATGCAGCAGCATGGGCTTTAGGGAACATGTATTTAATTTTTTTACATGAATCTAAATACCAATCTGGCACATTATTTTCTTTCATAGCTTCTTCGAATTCATCTGTTAAACCTTTACCTTTACGAACTGCTTCCATAATTTTAAAGGCAAGTGATGGTTCTAAACCGTTATACATTAAGTAAACCATAATATCATCACGACAACCGATAACACTTGATAAATCACATGTACCTGTTTTGATTAACTCTTGTGCGTTTCCTAACCAAACGTCTGTACCGTGTGATAACCCAGAAATTTGAACAAGCTCAGAGAAAGAAGTTGGTTTCGTATCTTCAAGCATTTGTCTAACGAAACCTGTACCGAATTCAGGTACGCCAAATGTTCCAGTCTTACAAAGAATATCTTCTTCCGTAACACCTAATGATTCAGGTGTACTAAAGATTTTCATTGTTTCTTTATCATCTACTGGAATTGTCTTAGGATCAATGCCTGATAAATCTTGTAACATTCTAATCATCGTTGGATCATCGTGTCCTAATATATCCAGTTTCAAAATATTATCATGGATAGAATGGAAGTCGAAATGCGTTGTTTTCCATGGTGATTTTTGATCATCGGCAGGGTATTGGATTGGTGTAAAATCATAAATATCCATATAATCTGGTACAACAATGATACCCCCTGGATGTTGCCCAGTCGTTCTTTTAACACCGGTACAACCTTTAACAAGTCTATCAACTTCAGCTGCTCTTTTATGAATGCCTTGATCATTTAAATATCCTTTAACATAACCGAAAGCTGTTTTTTCAGCTACAGTACCTATTGTACCTGCTCTGAACACTTTATCTTCACCAAACAGTACTTTCGTATAATTATGGGCAACTGGTTGATATTCACCACTAAAGTTCAAGTCAATATCCGGTACTTTATCTCCTTTGAAACCTAAGAATGTTTCAAACGGTATATCTTGTCCTTCTTTAATCATATCAACATGACATTTTTCACATTGTTTATCTGGTAAGTCGAAACCTGATCCGACTGAACCATCGTCAAAGAAATGACTTTCTTTACAAGATGGGCAAATATAATGTGGCGGCAATGGATTTACTTCAGTTATTTCAGTCATTGTCGCAACAAAACTAGATCCGACTGAACCACGTGAACCAACTAAATAACCATCATTCAAGGATTTCTTAACTAACCTTTGCGAGATTAAATAAATAACCGCAAAACCATTTCCGATAATACTTTCCAATTCTTTTTCAAGTCTATCAATTACAATTTGTGGTAAGTCTTCACCATATAATTTTCTAGCATTCTCATAACTCATTTCACGAATTTCTTCATTCGCACCTTCCATATTAGGTGTATATAATTCATCCCTAATAGGTATCACTGTTTCGAGTCTATCTGCTAGTTCGTTAGTATTTTTAACAACAATTTCATATGCTTTTTCTTCACCTAGGAAGTGGAATTCGTCTAACATTTCATCTGTTGTTCTAAAATGTGCTTCAGGTAATGTTTGTCTATTCAATGGATTACCTGGTTGTGCGGCAATTAATATTTTTCGTGCAACAGCATCATACTCATATAAATAATGGGCATTTCCTGTAGCGATAACTGGAATATCAAGTTTCTCACCAACACTTAATATACGACTATATATTTCTTCCATCGTTTCATTATCTTTAATCAATTCTCTATCAATTAAATCTTGATATAACCCTTTTGGTTGAACCTCTATATAGTCATAATATTTCGCAACTTTTTCAACTTCATCTTGGTCTTTTTGCATAACCGTTGTAAATACTTCACCTTCATCACATGCACTGCCTACTAAAATACCTTCTCTATATTTGTTTAATAACGAGCGTGGTATACGTGGTGTACGGTAAAAGTAATCAACTAATGAGGCACTTACAATTTTGAATAAATTTTTCAGTCCGACTTGGTTTTGTACGATTAACGTTACATGAGAAGGTCTTGCACGTTTATATGCTTCGTCATTTGATAGTTTCTCGTTTATTTGATTATGATTATGAACATTGAGTTCTTCTAACTGTTTCAACATCTTAATAAAGATATGTGCTGTTGTTTCCGCATCATAAATCGCTCTATGGTGTTGCGTAAGTTCTACACCATATTTTTTAGCTAAGAAATTCAAACCATGTTTTCCATATTCAGTATTAACTGTACGTGATAATTCAAGTGTATCGATGACACCATTTGTCGTAGCACCAAGTCCGATACGTTCAAATCCCGTATCTATAAAGCCCATATCAAATGATGCGTTATGCGCAATATATATTGCGTCTCCAACCCATTCATGGAAATCTTTTAGAACTGTTTCAATATCAGGTTGTCCACGTAACATTTCATCTGTAATACCTGTTAAATTTTTGATTGTTTCTGATAGACGCTCTCCTGGGTCCGAAAAACGTTCAAAGGTGTCTATTACTTCGCCATCTTTAACCTTAACAGCCGCTAATTCTATAATTTGATCATATTGACTTGAAAGTCCTGTTGTTTCGACGTCAAATACAATATACGTTGCTGTCTTAAGCGGAATATCTTGTGACTTGTACGCAATCGGCACACCATCATCTACAAGCATACCTTCCATACCATAAATCATTTTAATACCATTTTTCATGGCAGCTGCATGCGCATCTGGATATCCTTGAACACCATTATGGTCAGTTATCGCGATTGCTTTATGTCCCCATTTAGCAGCTTGTTCAACATACTTACCGATATGTGTAATGCCATCCATTTGACTCATAGATGTATGTAAGTGAAATTCAACTCTTTTTTCATCTGCTTTATCAAGTTTAGGAGACTTCTTAATTTCATGGATATCCGTCATCATCATCACTAAATCACGTATAAATTGATCTTGTTCAATTCTACCTTGTGCTCTTACCCATGTACCTACTTTTAAAGCTTTAAAATGTTCAAGGTCATCTTTACCTTTTCTCGTAAACATCTTAAGTATAAGTGAATCGGTATAGTCCGTAATTTTTAATGTGACAATATGTCTACCACTTTTCAGTTCTTTCATTTCGATATCAAAAATAACACCTTCAAGTGCTACTTTGAATTCTTCTTCGATAATATCTTCTATTTTGCGAATAGAATCTACAGGAATGTCTTTACCAATTTGACATCGTGATACAGCATTTTCGCTATCGCTAGATTCTGCTTTTTCTTTCTTCATACGTTCCATTTTTTCTGATGCAATTCGTGCTGCTTCTTCATCTTCTTGTTGGATGTGCGCTTCAAATGATTCAAGTTCTCTTCTCATTTGTTCTTCATTATCCATCGTTTCGAATATAACACGACTTATTTGAAAACCACACTTTTGGAGCGCTTTTACTAATGAACCATTGACACGCTTATCGAAATAGTCACGTTCAATATCATTGTTCACTTGAACTTTCACGATATCATCAGCAAATATAATAGGCTTTTGTTTAAGTTGATGTTTTACTTTATCACTTAATTCAGTACCCTCAATACAATGCGGAATATATTTCAGTATATGTTCATCTATTTGTTCTTTAGTTGTCACTTCAATCGTCCAATCAACTTGTGCAATACTACTAAAAGTATTTTTCAGTTGATTTGTAAAAACAAGATACATTTCACTTGATAAATAATATGGCAGCTTAATGTAGAAATGCCACAATCTTTTTGATTGAGACACATCAATTCTTGTAAGTTCACCTTGTTCTACGACATCTTTATCAAGTTCATCTGTCATGTTCATTTGCGTGAGAAGCGTTTGGAATTTCTCTTTCCCTGTCATTGACACTTATACGACCACCTTCATCAAAATGAAAAAGAGGCTAATCATTAAATAGCCTCTTTAAATATCTTATATTATATCAGATTTAGTTGTTTTTATCAGTCTATTTTACTGCATCATAAAAAGTAGCAAGTACTTCATTTAATTCATCAATATGGACTTCTTTACTTTCTGAATTATCACGACGTTTTACTTCTACGATACCTTCTGAAGCTTTTTTACCAACCATTACGCGTACTGGTAAACCTATTAAATCTGCATCATTAAATTTAACACCAGCACTTTCTTTACGGTCATCATACAAGACATCATATTTATTTTGCAATTGTCCATAAAGTTGATCTGCTAATGCTTGTTGTTCTTCTTTTTTAGGATTAATCGCAATTAAATGTACTTCATAAGGTGCAATAGCTTTTGGCCAAATAATCCCTTTATCATCATGATGTTGTTCGATTGCTGCTGATAATGTTCTAGAGATACCAATACCGTAACAACCCATTATAAGTGGTTGCGCTTTACCTTGTTCATCTAAGAATGTTGCATTCATGCTTTCAGAGTATTTCGTTCCAAGTTTGAAGACTTGACCAACTTCGATACCTTCAGCGAATTTCGCAGTACCTAAATCACCTGGTAATGCTTCTCCTTCAAGAATAAATCTAAAGTCTCCATATGCTTCAATCTCAAAGTCTCTATCTACGTTCGCATTAATAAAATGATAACCTGTTTCATTTGCACCAACAGCTAAATTATTTATATCTTGAACGAAATTGTCTGCATAAATTTTGATTTGGTCTACGTTAACTGGTCCTAGACTACCAGGTTTAGCACCTAAAATATTAACGATTTCAGACTCAGTTGCCATTTCGATATTATCTGTTTTGAAATATGATTTTAATTTAACATCATTTACTTCATGATGTCCTCTAATTAATATAATGACATATTCATCATCAACTTTAAGAATCATTGATTTAATAATCTTATCTAAAGTCACATTTAAAAAGTCTGCCAATGCTTGTGCTGTTGTAACATTAGGCGTTTCCACTTTTTCTATATCTTTTAATGGTATATGTTCATGATTAGGTGTGTATGCTACTTCAGCTTTTTCAATGTTTGCAGCATAGTCACTTGTTTCACTATAAACAATTGTATCTTCACCAATATCAGCTAAAGCCATAAACTCATGTGTGTGGTCTCCACCGATAGCACCAGAGTCTGCAAGTACTGGTCTAAAGTTTAAACCTACTCTTGTAAAGATATTATGATAAGCATGATACATATCTTGGTAAGTATCATCTAATGAATCTTCATTAGCATGGAAAGAATAAGCATCTTTCATAATAAATTCACGGCCACGTAATAATCCAAATCTTGGACGTTGTTCGTCTCTAAATTTAGTTTGAATTTGGAATAAAGTGATTGGTAAACGTTTATAAGATTTCAATTCATCTCTTACAAGAGAAGTCACAACTTCTTCATGTGTTGGTCCTAAACTAAATTCACGTTTATTACGATCGTGCAATCTCATTAACTCTGGACCGTATGCATCCCATCTACCTGATTCTTTCCAAAGTTCAGCTTGTTGTAACACTGGCATAAGTACTTCTACGCCATCTATTTTTTCCATTTCTTCACGTACAATTTGCTCAATTTTATTAAGTACTCGCTTTGCAGTTGGTAAATAACTATATATACCTCTTGCATTTTGTTTAATCATACCTGACTTTAATAAAAGTTTATGACTAATTGCTTCCGCTTCTGCAGGAACTTCTCTTAATGTTGGTATAAATATTTTCGACTGTTTCATAAGTTTCCTCCTATAAGCTACATGAAGTATCTTTGAATATCATTCCATGTAACCATAATCATTACAAATATTAAAAATACAGCACCAATTGAAAGCATAACCATTTCTGCTTTTTTATTAATCGGTCTTCTGAAAATCATTTCATAAATAACAAATAATAATCTTCCTCCATCTAAAGCTGGAATAGGTAGTAAATTCATAATACCTAAGTTAACACTTAATAACGCTGTGTATCCCATCAATGTAATAAATCCTTGCTTCACAATAGAATCTACATTGCTATATATACCAACAGGTCCATTTAACATATCAAAGGAGAATCCACCCGTGAATATGCTCGTAATCAAGCCAAGAACTGCTTGGAATATTAATTGACCTGCCACTATTGTTTTTTCAATACCCGCAATTAATGGACCAAACACAGTGTGTTCTGTCGGTTGTGCAACACCGATAATGTATCGTGTTTCATATTTACCTTTACTAACTTCTAGTTTATCTTTTTTAGCTGCTACTTTGAAAGTCTTTTCTTGACCATCACGATCAACTTTGATTTCTACAGGTTCAGTTTTCTTCTCTTTAAAAATAGGTTGTAAATCTGTAAACTTTTGAATTTTTTGTCCGTCTACTGATAGAATTTCGTCGCCTTTTTTAATACCTGCAGTTTGTGCAGGTGCACCATCTTCTAAATCTCCAAATACTGGTTCATTCGTTGGTACACCATTCCAATAAGCAAGCCCAATAAAAATAACAAAAGCAAGAATAAAATTAAATAACGGACCTGCAAATAAAGTTAGGAATCTTTGATATGGCTTTTTAGACATTAATTGTCTATCTTTAGGTGCAATTTGTATTAAATCTCCACCTTGAACAAAGTAAGCTTCTCTCGCTAATTTAAAATGATGTCTTTCTTCATCGCTTGCTGTAATACCTTCTATGAAAATATCATTTTCGAAATCACTATCTTTAATTTCAATATGTTCAATTTGTTGGAATTTATGTTGATCGTCCATAATAACATGTGTTATTTCGTTTTGATCGTTTAATTTAATTGCGATATGCATACCTGGTGTTAATGGATTTTGTTCTAATCCATCTCCAGCCATTCTGACATAGCCACCTACTGGAAGTAGTCTAATTGTATAAAGTGTTTCATTTTTCTTATATGAATAAATTTTAGGTCCCATACCTATGGCAAACTCTGGGCACATGATACCTGCACGTTTCGCAAAGAACATATGTCCATATTCATGTACTGTCACTAATAGTCCAAATACAAAAATAAATGCTAATATTGTATAAATCACGCCTACACCCCGTAATCCTTAGATTTATATGTAGCATCAATTTTTAGAATCGTTTCTAAATCTGGATGCTCAATAACTTCATGGTTTTGCATTGCTTCCCCAATCATGTCTTCAATTTCCAAAAATGTTATTTCATTATTCAAGAACTTATTTACAGCTACTTCATTTACAGCATTCAAAACAACGGGCATTGTACCACCTATTTTAATTGCTTCATAAGCATACTGTATACATTTAAAGCGCTCGAAATCCATTTCTTTAAAATTTAACTGTCCAATTTCAGCTAAATTTAATTTCTCTGCATCTCTTGTATATCTTTCTGGATATGTAAATGCATATTGAATGGGTGTTCTCATATCTGGTGTACCCAATTGTCCAATCACACTTGTATCCTTAAATTCAACCATAGAATGAATAATACTCTCTTTATGTAAGACAGTTTCAATTTGGTCAATATCTAAATCAAATAACCATTTTGCTTCAATGACTTCTAAACCTTTATTCATCATTGTTGCAGAATCTATCGTAATCTTTTGCCCCATAGACCAGTTAGGATGGTTGAGCGCTTCATCACGTGTTACAGACTTTAATTCTGCTCGTGTTAAATCACGAAATGATCCACCACTCGCAGTTATGATTAATTTATTAACCTGCTCTTTCTTCTCACCATTTAAACATTGAAATATTGCTGAGTGTTCAGAATCGACAGGTAGAATGTTAACATTATGTTCTCTAGCTTTTGACATCACAAGTTCACCAGCTGCAACTAATGTTTCTTTATTCGCTAGACCGATATCTATACCAGCTTCTATAGCTGCAATAGTAGGTCGTAAACCTATACTACCGACGATTGAATTTAATAATATATCAGTATTTTGACAAGTTGCAACTGCTAATAAACCTGCGTCCCCATGTACAATTTCAATATTTAAATGTTTAAGTTTATCTATATCTTCTACATTTTGAACAGATACGAGTTCTGGATGAAATTCTTCAATTATATTCTGTGCATAAGCAATGTTTTTACCAACTGAAAATGCAACTAAATTAAATTGTGATGCATGTTCTCTTATAACATCTAATGCTTGCTGTCCAACAGAACCACTAGCTCCTAAAATAGCTATATTTTTCAAAGACTTCACCCCAATTTACAATTGAAATAGGAATAGATTTAACAATGGTAATACAAAGATAAAGCTATCAAATCTATCTAATATACCACCATGTCCTGGCATAATATTCCCTGAATCTTTCACACCGAAATGTCTTTTAAGCCCTGATTCTACTAAGTCACCTAATTGTCCAAACATACTTAATAACATCGTTAATGGAATTAATAACCATAATGATACATCCATATCAAAATATTGTCCAAAAATAACTGCAACGATTAAACTTGAGAAAATTCCTCCAATAAATCCTTCAATCGTTTTGTTCGGACTAATTAATGGCCAAAGTTTATGTTTACCGAATAATCTACCAAATATATATGCACCCGTATCAGTTAACCACACTAATAATAATGCGAATAAGATAAATTGTAAGCCATGTTCTCTTGTCTCATAGAAATACATAAAGCCAATTCCGATATATGTAACAGACATGACACAGAAAGAGGCATCCATAAAGTTAAATCTATTTTTAGACATTACAGTATAACTCAACATTAAGAAACTCATAACGATTAGCAGTCTAAGTTGAACACTAATATCGTTATTAATGAGTTCTTGAGGCAATAATATTATACATAGTGAAACAACGGACAAAAAACCTGGTATAGAAATAATTGATAAATTATTCATATTTAAAATTTCTTTTAAAGCAATAATCGCTAATAAATACGCTAATGCTATTACGGGTAATCCACCATATATAACGACTGGAAGAAAAACAGCCATAGCAACAATTGCCGATATTGTTCTCGTCTTCATTTTTATCTCCTTTACAGCCCACCAAATCTTCGTTGTCTCGACTGATATATTTTTAAACAGTCTATCAGTGATTGTTCATCAAAATCTGGCCATAATGTCTTAGTAAATATAAACTCACTATAAGATGATTGCCATATTAAAAAATTACTTAATCTTTCTTCACCTGATGTACGAATGAGCAACTCTGGATCTGGAATATCTGAAGTGAATAAATATTTCTTTATATTATCTTCACATAAATCATCAATTGTTAAATTGCCTTCTTCAACTTCATGGTAAAGTTCTTTTACAGCATTTAGAATTTCTGCTCTACCGCCATAGTTCAACGCAAATACAAGATTGAGTCCTGTATTATGTTTCGTTTTTTCGATAGCTTCTTCAATTGCATTTTTAGTATGCTTAGGCAAAGCTTCAGTAAAACCAATTGTTGTAACTTTAACGTTTTTTTCGATCAATTCTGGTAGAAAAGTCTTTAAAAAATCAACCGGTAATTTCATTAAATATTTCACTTCATCTTCTGGTCTCGACCAATTTTCCGTAGAAAAAGCATATAAAGTCAAATATTTCACACCTAAATCATTTGCTTTACGTGTTATTTTTTTTACCGTTTGCATACCTTCATAATGTCCTTTTATGCGAGGCATTTTTCTATTTTTAGCCCATCTACCATTTCCGTCCATAATAATTGCTACATGTTCAGGTATCGATAATTCATTGTCTTGATTATTTATTTGTTGTTTTTGCTTTATAAACTTTTTTATCATAGCGTCCTCCATCAAACAAACGCGAATTTATATGTAAAATTAATTAAACATATCGTAATACATTTTATCACAAAAAGAGTGATTCTGTTATATATAAAGAAAAAACCGTACCAAAGTCTGATTTGGTACAGCTCTTATCTTTAAACTTCCAAAATGTCATTTTCTTTTTGAGTCGTTAAATCATCTATTTGTTTGATGAAATCATTTGTAATGTTTTGAACTTCTTCAGTTTGATTTCTTAAATCATCTTCTGTAATTTCGCCATTTTTTTCTTGTTTCTTCAAATCTTCATTTGAATCACGACGAACATTACGAATTGCAACTTTAGCATTTTCAGCTTCTTTTTTAGCTTCTTTTACTAATTCTTTTCTGCGTTCTTCAGTTAATGCTGGTACTGAAATTCTAATAACTGTACCATCACTTGTTGGATTAACACCTAAATTAGCTGCATTTATTGCTTTAAGTACATCTTCAACTGATGATTTGTCATATGGTTGAACAACTAACAAACGCGCTTCAGGTACTGAGATACCTGCTAATTGTTGAATAGGTGTTGGAACACCGTAGTACTCAACATTTACTCTTTCTAAAAGATTTGCATTTGCATGTCCAGTTCTGATTCCAGCTAAATCTCTATTGAAACTTTCAATAGTTTTGTTCATTTTTGACTTCGTTTCTTGAATAACATCTGCCATGGAATTACACCTCAAGTTTATTTTGTAATAATCGTACCGATTTCTTCACCTTGAACAGCACGTTTAATATTTCCTTCTTCCATAATTGAGAATACAACAAGTGGGATATCATTGTCCATACAGAATGATGAAGCAGTTGAATCCATAACTTGTAATCCTTCTTGTAACATTTGAATATATGTTAATCTTTCGTATTTTTCTGCTTTAGGATCTACTTTAGGGTCAGCAGAATAAACACCATCAACATTGTTTTTACCCATTAAGATAACGTCAGCCTCAACTTCAGCTGCTCTTAAAGCTGCAGTCGTATCAGTAGAGAAGTAAGGATTCCCTATTCCCGCTGCAAATATAACGACTCTCTTTTTCTCTAAGTGACGAATCGCACGTCTTCTAATATATGGTTCAGCAACTTGTTTCATTTCGATTGAAGTTAATACACGAGTATCACAATCTAATTGTTCTAAACTATCTTGTAATGCTAAAGCATTCATTACAGTGGCTAACATGCCCATATAATCAGCAGTTCCACGATCCATACCTAAATCGCTTCCAGTTTTACCTCTCCAAATGTTTCCGCCACCAACGATTACAGCAACTTCACAATCCATTTGAGCAACTTCTGACACTTGTTGAGCGATACTTTTAATTACGACTGGGTTAATGCCAAAGCCTGAATCTCCTGCTAAAGCTTCACCACTTAGTTTTAATACGACGCGTTTATATTTAGAATTCTTAGTCATCTTGATCCCTCTCTATGCTTATAATTAGGTCTTTATATATAACGAAAGAAGACACAAAGCGTGTCTTCTTTCTAAAAAGCAATCTTAGTTGCCTTTCATTTGTCCTTTTACTTCATCAGCAAAGTTATCAGAACGTTTCTCGATACCTTCCCCAACTTCGTAACGAACGAAATCTACAAGCACGCCACCGTCTGTTTTTAAGAATTCAGCAACAGTTTGGTCTGGATTTTTAACGAATGCTTGGTCAACAGCACAGATTTCTTCTAAATATTTACGCATTCTACCTTCAACCATTTTTTCAACGATATTTTCAGGTTTACCTTCATTTAAAGCTTGTTGTTTTAAAATTTCTTTTTCGTGCGCTAATTCTTCATCAGATACTTGGTCACGAGAAACAAATTTAGGGTTTAATGCAGCGATGTGCATAGCAACGTCTTTAGCTGCTTCTTCATTAGTTGAACCTTCAACAACAGTTAATACACCAATACGTCCACCCATGTGTAAGTACTCACCGAATGAATCGTTATCAGTTTTTGTTTTTAATGTAAATCTACGTAAAGTTAATTTTTCACCAATAGTAGAGATAGCTTCGTTCATTTTTTCTTCAACAGTTTGACCGTTAGCTAATTTTGAAGCGTTTAATGCATCAACGTCAGCTGGTTTAACATCAAGAATATGATCAGCCATTTCTTTAACTAAGTTTTGGAAACCTTCGTTACGAGCAACGAAGTCAGTTTCTGAGTTTAATTCAAGAATTACTGCATCATTACCTTTAGATGCAACAAAAGTAGTACCTTCTGCAGCAATACGGTCTGCTTTCTTAGCAGCTTTAGCGATACCTTTTTCACGTAAGTAATCTACCGCTTTATCGATGTCACCATCAGTTTCTGTTAAAGCTTTTTTACAGTCCATCATACCTGCGCCAGTTTTTTCACGTAGTTCTTTAACAAGTTTAGCTGAAATAGCCATAATCTAATTCCTCCATTTATTTAAATAATATATTGTTTATCTTAAATCTTTCTAAAAAAAGGTGATAAGTTATAGAACCTTATCACCTTTTTGAAATTATGCTTCAGTAGTTTCAGTTGATTCTTCTTTAGGTGCTTGTTCTGTTTCGTTTAAGTCGATGTTTTGCTCTTCAGCAACATCTTCATTTGAAACGCCTTGTTGACCTTCTAAAATAGCATCAGCCATTTTACCAGTTAACAATTTAACAGCACGAATAGCATCATCGTTCGCAGGGATAACATAGTCGATTTCATCTGGATCACAGTTTGTATCAACAATACCAACGATTGGAATGTTTAATTTACGTGCTTCAGCAATCGCATTACGCTCTTTACGAGGGTCTACTACGAATAATGCTTGAGGCATTGATTTCATATCACGAATACCGCCTAAGAATTTGATTAAACGGTTATATTCTTTTTTAAGTTCTACAACTTCTTTTTTAGGTAATACATCAAACGTACCGTCTTCTTCCATTTTTTCAATTTCAGAAATACGTTTTACACGTTTAGAGATTGTTTTATAGTTAGTTAAGATACCACCTAACCATCTTTGGTTAATGTAGTAGTGTCCAGCACGTTCAGCTTCTTCTTTAACTGACTCTTGTGCTTGTTTTTTAGTACCTACGAATAATACTTTACCGCCTTCTTCAGAAACAGATTTAATAAAGTTGTAAGCTTCGTCAACTTTTTTAACTGTTTTTTGTAAATCGATAATGTAGATACCGTTTCTTTCTGTGAAAATGTATTTTTTCATTTTTGGGTTCCAACGGCGTGTTTGGTGACCGAAGTGAACACCTGCTTCAAGCAATTGTTTCATTGAGATAACTGCCATGATAATTCCTCCTAATTGGTTTTATTCCGCCATAAACACTTATTATAGAAACAACTTATTTAAGTTGCACCAATCCATAATTTCCGTGATTATGTGTGAATTTGGCTTTTATAGCCGTTTTCAAATATATCATATCTTATACTGTTCATCAAGTATTTTATTTAGATAAACCTAACTCATCTAAGAATTTTTCTTTTTTAATTCTAATAAATGTACCTTTCATTCCTAAAGAACGAGATTCAATTACGCCAGCACTTTCTAATTTTCTTAATGCATTGACGATTACAGATCTTGTGATACCTACTCTATCAGCAACTTTTGAAGCAACTAATAAACCTTCAGGTGCACCAAGTTCTTCAAAGATATGTTCAATTGCTTCTCTTTCTGAATATGAAAGTGAGTTAATTGCCATATTGATTGCAGCTTTGTCTCTTGCTTCTTGTTCAATTTCATTATGTTTTTCTCTTAATATTTCCATACCAATAACAGTAGCTGCATATTCACCAAGTACTAAGTCATTGTCATTGAAATCTTGAGATACACGTCCAACAACTAATGTACCTAAACGTTCACCACCACCAAGAATTGGGAAAATAGTTGTTTGACTATCTACGAATAACTCTTTGTTTTCTGGTGGGAATACTGTTAATACTTCTTCAATTCCGATATTTGATTTAGTTTGTTCTACATGCATTAATTGATCAGTATATTCTTTAGGAATATGTCTATCTTCTAACATTTTGATAATACGTTCATTGCTTAACAATTCATTTAAGCTTGAACCTAAAATTTTACCTCTTCTTGATACGATGAATACATTTGTCACCGTTACATCACTGATAGTCTTAGCCATATCTTTAAAATCTACAGCAATACCTTTATGCTTTTGTAATAACGTATTTAATTCTCTTGTCTTTGATAATAAACTCATTTAATTTTTTCTCCTTTTTTATAGAATAAATGCGCTTAAGTCTTTATTTGTCGCAATAGATTCTAATTTTTGATTAACATATTCAGGTGTTATATCTACAACTGCATTTGGCATATTCGATGCTTCGAAAGAAAGATCTTCTAGCATTTTTTCAAGTATAGTATGCAGCCTTCTTGCTCCGATATTATCTGTTTCTTGATTAACTTGAAAAGCAATTTCAGCTAAACGATTAATGGCTTCATCTGTAAAGTTGATTGTCACCATTTCAGTTTCCAACAATGCTTTGTATTGATCAAGAAGTGATTGTTTCGGTTCTTTTAATATTTTAACGAAATCTTCAGTTGTTAAACTATCTAATTCAACACGAATTGGAAATCTACCTTGTAACTCAGGTATTAAATCACTTGGTTTAGACATATGGAACGCACCTGCACCAATAAACAAAATGTGTTCAGTATTAATTGAACCATATTTCGTTTGAACGACACTACCTTCAACAATTGGTAAGATATCTCTTTGTACACCTTGTCGAGATACATCTTGACCACCGTTACTGTTGCTCACAGCAATTTTATCGATTTCATCGATGAATACCATGCCCATTTGTTCAGTTAATTGAATCGCTTCTTCATTAACTGACTCTTGGTCAATCAATTCATTCGCAATTTCATCTGTTAAAATTTTTCGCGCTGACTTAACTGGCAAGTTTCTTTCAACTTTTTTCTTAGGCATCATTTGACTAAGCATATCTTGCATTTGAGGGTTGTTTTCCATTCCCATCATGCCAAGTGTTTGTTGTTCTTGTTCTACTTTTATTTTGACGATTTCTTCTTCAAGTTCACCGTTTAATAATTGTTTCTTAATATCTTCACGTTTTGTTTTTATTTCTTCGGTTGGTGTTTCTTCGACTTCTTCTTGTTGATTGAAGTTCGGGAATTGTCCACCAAACAATGACTCTAATGGATTATTACTATTACTTTGTGCTTTTTTCTTCATACTTGGCACAAGCAATTTCACTAATTTTTCATTAGCTTTTTGAGTTGCCTCATCAAGAACGCCTTTTTTCTTTTCTTCTTTAACAAGTCGACGACCAACTTCAACAAGGTCACGTATCATACTTTCAACATCTCTACCTACATAACCTACTTCAGTAAATTTAGTAGCTTCTACTTTTACAAAAGGTGCACCAACTAATCTAGCCATTCTTCTAGCTATTTCAGTCTTACCTACACCTGTAGGTCCTATCATTAGAATGTTTTTAGGTATGATTTCGTTTCTAAGTTGTTCATCTAATAAACTTCGTCTATAGCGATTTCTTAAAGCTATTGCTACTTTACGCTTAGCATCTTGTTGACCAATGATATGATCATTTAATCGATCAACGATATCATGCGGTGTCATTTTTAATTGATTTTGTGACAACCTTAAACCCCTCCAATTATATTTCTTCAACTTTTATTTCATGGTTTGTAAATACACAAATATCTGCAGCCGTATTAAGTGAAGCTTCTGCAATTTCTTTAGCCGATAAATGAGGTGCATATGATTTAAGCGCTCTACCAGCACTTAAAGCGTAATTACCACCAGAACCAATTGCAATGATACCATCATCTGGCTCAATCACTTCTCCAGTACCACTTACGACTAATAAATCTGTTTCGTTCATAACAATGAGCATCGCTTCAAGTTGACGTAACATTTTATCTCCACGCCATTCTTGAGCAAGCTCAACTGCAGCTCTCGTTAAATTACCGCTATATTCTTGTAATTTAACTTCAAATTTTTCGAATAAAGTAAATGCGTCTGCAACACTGCCAGCGAAACCAGCAACAACTTTATCATGATATAATCTTCTAACTTTTCTTGCAGTTTGTTTCATGATGACTTGCTCACCTAATGTAACTTGACCGTCACCTGCCATTGCAGAATGACCATTATGTCTTATTGCAAATATAGTTGTAGCATGTAATGAAGAACTCATTATCAAATCTCCTTTACGCACGTGGATGTGCTGATAAGTATACTTTTCTTAATTGATCTTTTGTAACATGTGTATATTGACTTGTCGTTGATAAACTTTCATGTCCTAGTAAACTTTGAACACTTCTCATATCGGCTCCTTGATTCAACAAATGTGTTGCAAAAGTATGCCTTAATTTATGAGGGTGAATATGATACACACCTTGCGTTCTCTTTACGATTTCGTTGAGTGCATATCTTACACCACGTTCAGTTATAGGTTTACCTCTCATGTTTACTATCAAGAAATCATGATCTAAACGCATTTGACTTCTAAATTGTTCAATATAGTCAACGATTGCACTTTGACAATACTCTCCAAAAGGAACAATACGTTCTTTATTCCCTTTACCTAGCACTTTGACAAATGCATAATTCAAATCAATATCACTTATTTGAATATGAACTAATTCTGACACTCGAATACCTGTTGCATAAAGCAACTCAAGTATGACGCGATCTCTTATATTCGTTTTTTTACCATCATCTAGTGTCTTAAATAGCTTTTCCATTTCTTCTTCATAGAAAAAGCTTGGTAAATGATGTTCTTTTTTTGGATGTACAAGTTGAATAAATGGATTCTGAATATCACTATCAACACTCATCCAATATTGATATAAAGATCTTAATGTAGAAATTTTACGCGAAACACTCGTCCTTTTATGTCCTTTATCATACAAAAACGCAAGGTATCTCCTTGCATCTTTATATTCAAATGATTCTAAGGATAAATGTTCTGATTGTAAAAAATCATTAAATTCATTCAAATCAAGTTGATATGCATTTAAAGTATGGGTGGAAAAATGTTTTTCATAAGTTAACATATCAACAAACTGTTGTTCAATTGTATGTACCATAACTCATTCCTCCCATTTTATCTGAATTGTATCACAATTCTAAAAAATCTTAAAATAATTTACTAAAGCATTACTTTAAATGAATCTAAATGTTTTAATGCACGATTTGCAAGTGTTTCATACCGTTCTTTCTTATCTTTAATACGTTTTTCTAATGTAGGTAACAAACCAAAGTTCGCATTCATTGGTTGGAAGTTCTTATTATTATTTGCATGTGTAATGTAATAAGCCATACTTCCGATTACTGTTTCTCTAGGGAAAACAATTGGATCAAGGTCTGAAACGAGTTTACTTGCATTAATACCTGCAATTAATCCGCTTGCTGCACTTTCAACATATCCTTCTACACCTGTCATTTGACCAGCAAAGAATAAATCTTCTCTTGATTTTAATTGATAAGTTTCTTTAAGAGCATTTGGTGAATTAATGAAAGTATTTCGATGCATCACACCGTAACGTACGATATCAACATTTTCTAATCCAGGTATAAGTGAAATAACTTCTTTTTGCGCGCCCCATTTTAAATGTGTTTGGAAACCTACGATATTATATAAAGTTCCAGCTGCATCATCTTGTCTTAATTGAACAACTGCATATGGTCTTTTACCAGTTTTAGGATCTTCTAAACCTACAGGCTTCATAGGACCAAATAATAGAGTTTTCTTACCACGTTCTGCCATAACTTCAAATGGCATACAACCTTCAAAATAAATTTCTTTTTCGAATTCTTTTAAAGGCACAACTTCAGCATTTATAAGTGCATCATAAAAAGTATTGAATTCTTCTTCAGTCATTGGACAATTTAAGTATGCTGCATCACCTTTGTCATAGCGTGATTTCAAATATACTTTATCCATGTTAATAGATTCTTTTTCAATAATTGGTGCAGCTGCGTCATAGAAGTACAGTTGTTCTTCACCCGTAATGTTCATAATTTGTTTCGTTAAACTTTCTGTCGTTAAAGGACCTGTTGCAATAATTGTTGGCCCATCAGGTATCTTTGTAATTTCTTCGTTCTTTACTGTAATATTCGGATGATTTTTTAGCGTGTCTGTAATATATCCCGCAAAATCATGTCGATCGACAGCTAGTGCACCTCCCGCTGGTACACGCGCATTATCTGCTGCTTTTATAATTAATGAATCTAATTGTCTCATTTCTTCTTTTAAGACACCGACAGCATTTGTTAATTGATTACCTCTTAGTGAATTAGAACATACAAGTTCTGCAAATTTATCTGTATGATGCGCTGGTGTTTGTTTTACCGGTCTCATTTCATATAGATTAACATTGAATCCTCTCTTGGCAATTTGATATGCCGCTTCCGAACCTGCTAATCCAGCACCGATAACATTAATTGAAGTCATTATTTATGCCTCCTTGATTTTCGAATTTTTTATTCCATATTGAATTGTATAACAAATCTGAATTTAATCAAATGATAAAGTGATGATAAATTTTAAAAATTAGTGACGTTTTACTATTAAAACAATAAATCAAAAAACAAGTGCAAAAAGTTATGTTAAAAATAACTTTTTGCACTGTATGATAACTATTTTTGTTCTTGCTCTTTATAATCACAATTTGGACATATAACTTGAGCTGATTTTCCTTTCTTACGTTCAACAAGTACTGTTTCACATTTAGGACATGAACGATCTAAAGGTTTATCCCATGATGTATAATCACATTCTGGGTATCTTGAACAACCATAGAACACTCTGTTCTTTTTAGATTTACGTTCGACAACTTCTCCCTCTTTACACTTAGGACATTTAACGCCAATCGTTTTAATGATTGCTTTTGTATTTCTACAATCTGGAAAATTTGAACAAGCCATAAACTTACCGTATCGGCCCATTTTATAAACCATTGGTGAACCGCATAATTCGCAATCCTCACCGGCAGGTTCATCTTTAATTTCAATTTTCTCCATTTCTTCTTCTGCTCTTGCTACATCGATTTTAAAGTTTTCATAGAACATATCTATGACTTTCTTCCACTCAATTTCACCATCTGCTACTTTATCGAGCAATGTTTCCATATTAACTGTAAAGTCAACATCGATAATTTCAGGGAAGTATTCTTTAACTGACTCATGTACGATTTCTCCTAACTCTGTAGGCACAAATCGTTTCTGGTCTAATTTTACGTAGTTTCTTTTTTGAATCGTATCGATTGTAGGTGCATAAGTTGAAGGTCTACCGATTCTTAATTCTTCTAAAGTTTTAACTAAACGTGCTTCAGTGTATCGTGGTGGTGGTTGAGTGAAATGTTGCTTTGGATCGATTTTCTCAGCCGTAACGATATCACCTTTTTCTAACGGTGGTAATTTACCTTCTTTTTCTTCATCAGTATCATCTTTAGCTTCAACATATACTTTCATGAAACCTTTAAATTTGATTGTTTGACCATTTGCTCTGAATTTTAAATCGCCTTGTGTAATATCTGCTGCAACTGTATCAGCAATAGCAGGTGCCATTTGACTTGCCATAAAACGTTCCCAAATCAATTTATATAATCGATATTGATCTCTAGATAAGAATGTTTTCATTTGATCTGGTGTACGTTCCACACTTGTCGGTCTAACTGCTTCATGGGCATCTTGTGCGCCTTGTTTACCTTTTGTTGCTTTTGCCTTAGATAAATACTCTTTACCGTACTCTTTTTCAATAAATGATGCTGCTTCAGCTTGAGCACTATCAGCTATACGTGTAGAGTCCGTTCTCATATAAGTAATCAAACCAACAGTACCTTGTTTTTTCAAATCTATACCTTCGTATAATTGTTGTGCTAACATCATCGTTTTTCTAGCTTTAAAATTCAACTTACGTGATGCTTCTTGTTGTAAAGATGAAGTTGTAAATGATTTCGCAGGATATCTTAATTTTTCTTTCTTAGTGACTTGTGTAACTTCAAATTTATCTCCATCTAATTGTGTTGTAATTTTTTGTACGTCTTTTTCATTTTTTAATTTAACGGGTTTACTTTTCTCATGTAAAAACTTCGCACTAAATGTTTTAGTTTTATGTTTAAATAAACCTTCGATTGTCCAGTATTCTTCTGGATTAAAATTATTAATTTCGTTTTCACGATCTATAACGAGTCTTAATGCAACAGATTGTACACGACCTGCTGATAAACCTTTTTTAACTTTCTTCCATAACACTGGAGAAATGTTATACCCAACAAGTCTATCTAATACACGTCTCGCTTGTTGTGCATCAACTAATTCATGTTCAATTTCTCTAGGATGCTTAAAGCTATCTTTTACTGCATCTTTTGTTATTTCGTTAAATACGACTCTTGATTTTTTATTTTCATCTATATCTAATATATGTGCTAAATGCCACGCAATTGCTTCACCTTCACGATCGGGGTCACTTGCGAGATAAACGTTTTTTGCTTTTTTTGCATAGCGTTTTAAATCTTTTACAACTGGCCCTTTGCCGCGAATCGTAATATATCTAGGTTCATAATTATTTTCAACATCTACGCCCATTTGACTACGAGGTAAATCTCTAACATGCCCCATAGATGCAACGACTTTATATTTTTTTCCTAAATATTTTTCAATGGTTTTTGCTTTTGCGGGCGATTCAACGATGACAAGATTTTCTGCCAAAGTAAGTCCCCCTTGCTATTCTATTGATTACAAATGTAAATGATAAACTGATAAATTCAGCTTTGTCAATTAAAACATTTTATAAAATTTATTTTTGTTCAGTAAATATACAATAATCCTCAATGATATCTTGAGCATTTTGTACGAGCTTAGCACCTTCTTTTATTCTATTATTGCCACCTTTGCTTAAAGATTGAAAAATCGTGCCCGGGCAACAATAAACATTTCTATTTTGTTCCAATGCCAAGTCTATCGTGATTAAAGAACCACTCCGTTCATTTGCTTCAGTGACTAATACACCTTGTGACAATCCACTAATAATACGATTTCTTTCTGGAAAACGCCATTTTTGAACTTTCGTTGTTGGATAATACTCAGATATGACGAGGTAATCTTTACGCATCAGTTCACTTATATATTGTGTCGCTTTAGGATAATGATAATCTAAACCAAATGCAGCAACACCTATAGTTTGACCACTATACTCTATCGCTTTTAAATGCGCAAAATAATCTGCACCCATCGCCATACCAGAAACAATCGTAATATGCGACTTAACCAGTTCTGGCACGATAGCATCACAAATTTGTTCTGAATATTGTGTAGCCTTCCTTGAACCGACTATAGCCAATTTTTGTTTATTTTGCAATAACGACATATTACCCATTCCAAAAAGTACAAGTGGATAATCATAAATTTCCTTTAGTAAAGTTGGATAACAATCCTCATCAGAAAATACCATTTGAATATTTCTTTTCTCTAATGAAGCACGTATTTTATCTATATTACTATCATTATATTTGTGATACATCGTTAATATTGTTCTCTCTTTTAAACCACTTTTATGTACAAAATCAATAAACGTAGTTCTATATGAAAGAAAATTTAACTCAGAATCATAACGAATCATCTTGTGAATTTGATTAGTCGTAAAACCACTGTAAACTAATTTTAAAATTGATTGTTGATAATCATTCATAAATATACACCTCTTATAATGTAGATTTTTTCTATTTTTTGGCGGGCGGCTAACGATCTTGTTTTGGTTTCTTATATTTGGAAATTTATAAAATTCTGAGCGTAATAGTACTTGCGAGCGGTTTGGTATGTGGTTTCTTAGTGTAAATGTGGGATTTGAAAATACTAAATAGTGATGTATTGGTAGATTTAGATTTATTTCTTGAAGTATTGATTGGAGGGTATTTTTAGCTTTGTATAATTGTACAAATGGTGATGTGTAACGTTTATTATAAGAACTCTTTATATAGTTGTCATAGATTTCGAAATCACCATAGTAGTGTTTAACTTCTAATATACTTATTTGACTATTATGTATGATTAAAAAATCTATTTGTACTGCATTTGAAGATACAAATTCAAGATTATGACTAAACACAATTTGATGTTGTTGCTTTAGTAGATTTTCTACTAGTTGTTCGCCTTCATAACCTTTAAACTTATTCATGATTTCAGAATCATGACAGTCTTCACTTAATCTTGATGTTAGTGCATTTACATATGCTATTTCATAGTTGTGATTCATGCCTCACTCCTGTTTGTTAATATTTTACATATATTATAGTTTATGCATTTAATATTGTCCACGAAAAAACCACTAACAAACTAAAATTTAGTTCATTAACGGCTATATAAATTTAAACACCAAATAAGCACAGTGCTTTTCTATTGAAGAAAGACACTGTACTTATATATATGGTTATTATTTAACTGTTAGACATTTTTCGTATAAACCGTCTTCTTTTTTAATACGGTTTATAAGTGTTTCAGCGATAACAGATGGTGTATCTGCTGTATCAATACCACAGTCATTTAAAGTTTTGATTTTTTCAGATGCAGTACCTTTACCACCTGAAATGATTGCACCAGCATGACCCATACGTTTTCCTGGAGGTGCTGTTTGACCACCAATGAATCCTACTACTGGTTTTGTCATGTTAGCTTTAATCCATTCAGCTGCTTCTTCTTCAGCAGTACCACCGATTTCACCAATCATAACAACTGCATATGTTTCGTCGTCTTCATTAAATGCTTTTAATACATCAATGAAGTCTGTACCATTAACTGGGTCTCCACCAATACCAACAGCTGTCGTTTGACCGATACCTGCTTGAGTTAATTGATGAACCGCTTCATATGTTAATGTACCTGAACGTGAAACTACGCCTACGTGACCTTTTTTATGGATGTAACCAGGCATAATACCAATTTTACATTCATCTGCAGTGATCACACCAGGACAGTTTGGTCCTACTAAGCGTGTTTTCTTACCTTCTAAGTATCTCTTAACTTTAATCATATCAATAACAGGAATATGTTCTGTGATACAAATAGCTAAGTCTAATTCAGCATCTGCACTTTCAATAATCGCATCAGCTGCAAATGGAGCTGGTACATATATAACTGAAACAGTTGCGCCAGTTTCAGCGACTGCTTCTTCTATAGTGTTAAATACTGGTACACCTTCAACCACTTGCCCACCTTTACCAGGTGTTACCCCAGCAACGATTTGAGTACCATATTCTAGCATTTGTTTAGTATGGAAAAGTGCTGTTGCACCCGTAATACCTTGAACTAATACTTTTGTATTTTTATCGATGTATACACTCACGTAACTCTCCGCCTTTCTTATCGTTCTTGAACTAATTTAACAATTTTTTGAGCACCATCAGCCATGATAGATGCTGGCTCGATTGCTAAACCAGATTCTTTTAAGATTTGTTTACCTTGTTCAACATTAGTACCTTCAAGTCTTACAACTAAAGGCATGTCTAATTCAACTTCTTTAGCAGCAGCTACGATACCTTCAGCAATGACATCACATTTCATGATTCCACCAAAGATATTTACAAAGATACCTTCAACTTGTGAATCACCTAAGATGATTTTGAATGCTTCAGTAACTTTTTCTTTTGTTGCGCCGCCCCCAACGTCAAGGAAGTTAGCCGGATTACCGCCAAAGTGATTAATTGTATCCATCGTAGCCATAGCTAAGCCAGCTCCGTTTACCATACAACCGATGTTTCCATCAAGTGCGATATAAGATAAGTCGTATTTAGAAGCTTCAATTTCTTTTTCGTCTTCTTCTTCTAAATCGCGCATTTCAACGATATCTTTATGTCTGAATAAAGCGTTATCATCGAAGTTTACTTTTGCATCAAGTGCTAATACTTCACCACTTCCTGTTGTAACAAGTGGGTTAATTTCAACAATTGAGCAGTCTTTTTCTACAAACACATTATATAAAGACATCATTAATTTAACAGCTTTGTTAACTGATTCTTTAGGGATGTTAATATTAAATGCTATTCTTCTAGCTTGGTATGGCATTAATCCAGTAACAGGATCAATTACTTCTTTGAAGATTTTTTCAGGAGTTGCTGCTGCAACTTCTTCAATTTCAGTTCCGCCTTCTTCTGAAGCCATTAAAGTAATTCTGTCTGTAGCTCTATCGATAACGAACCCAATGTAATATTCTTTTTGAATATCGCATCCTTCTTCGATAAGAAGACGTTTTACTTCTTTACCTTCAGGGCCAGTTTGATGTGTAACAAGTACTTTGCCTAATAATTCTTTAGCATATTCACGTACTTCATCAATTGATTTAGCAATTTTAACGCCACCAGCTTTACCACGTCCGCCAGCATGGATTTGCGCTTTAACAACATATACATTTGAATCTAATTCTTTCGCTTTTTCTACTGCTTCAGCAGGTGAAAAAGCCACTGAACCATTAGGTACAGCTACGCCCATAGAGCGAAAAATCTCTTTACCTTGATACTCATGGATATTCATTCTCCATCCTCCTAATACATACAATAATGTTTGCTTACTTCTCAATTATAGAAAATGTAAGCGTTATTGTAAACAAGGAGAGTCCAATTTTACGAATTGTTAGACTAATATTTCACTTTTGATTTGATAGGTTCAAAAGTTTTACGGTGTATCGGTGTAATACCATAATTTTCGAGCCCTTCTAAATGTGCTTTTGTTCCATATCCTTTGTTTTTATCAAAATCATATCCAGGATAATCAATATGGTATTGAGACATTAATTTATCACGATATTCTTTAGCAATCACACTCGCTGCTGCTATTGAGACACTATTTAAGTCTCCTTTAATAATAGATGTTTGTGGAATGTCATTATCTAACTTCATCGCATCTATTAATAAGTGGTCTGGTTTGATTAACAATTGGTCTATTGCTCGCTGCATCGCTACCTTTGTTGCTTCATATATATTGAGTTCATCAATTTCTTCTACCGTTGCAATGCCAATACCTACTGCACGTGCACGATTATATATTTCTTGTTCGAAATAAGAACGTTTAGCTTGTGATAAAGCTTTTGAATCTGTAATGCCTAAATATTGATGGTTTTGTTCAAGAATAACCGCACTTGCTACGACCGGGCCTGCAAGTGGACCTCTCCCTACCTCATCAATCCCACAAATAACAGCATCTTTGTTTAAGTCTAATACTTGTTTTTCATATTGATTCATTTGAATATATTTATCATGAAGTTGTTCTATTTTTTCTAACTGCTTGATTCGCTTACTTAATGCACTTTGAACACCTTTACGTTCATCTTCGTTATAAGGTGATGCTTCAACTTCTTGAATCGTTAAATATTGTTTAATCTCTTCAACAATTTCTTTAATGCTCTTCTGTTTCATGCATGCCATCCTTCATTTCTTCATATATATCGAAGCAGTAATGACCAATTTTAGCATTACGTAAATCTCTAATGATTAACTCCGTGACAGACTCATAATCTACTTCGTTACCACGTTTTAACATACCTCTTCTTTTACCAATTTGATCAAACAAACCAATGACGTCACCGTCTTCAGGTAATTCAATTTGATAAAATTGTTTTAATTTTTCTGGATCATGATCGATTAAAAAGTTTAATCCATATATCGCAACTTCATCTAAATGTACAATACTGTCTTTAATTGCCCCTGTTAAACTCAGCTTTTTACCAATCGTTTGGTCTTCAAATTTCGGCCATAAAATACCTGGTGTATCTAACAATTCTAATTCTTTTCCTACTTTAATCCATTGTTGTTTTTTCGTAACACCTGGTGTATTACCTGTTTTAGCAATTGATTTTTTGGCTAATTTATTGATAAGTGTGGATTTACCTACATTCGGAATACCAACTATCATAGCTCTGATTGCTCTCGGACGAAGACCTTTACGTTTTTCTCTATCAAATTTTTCTTTAGTGGCAGCTTGTGCAGCTTTCATAAGCTCACCTAAATGTTTACCATGTTTCGAATCAATTTGAACTGGGAAAAAGCCTTGATTTTTAAAGTATTGTGTCCATTTATCTGTCTCACTTTGTTTTGACATGTCTTTTTTATTAAGTATTACAACACGAGGTTTTTGTTTAACAATGTCATCAATCATCGGATTTCTTGAAGATAGCGGAATACGTGCATCGACTAATTCGAATACCACATCTACCATTTTTAATTGTTCTGTTACTTCGCGTCTCGCTTTGGCCATATGACCTGGAAACCATTGAATTGTCATTTATATTTATCCTTTCTTATCTTAAACTATCGAAATATGATATATTAACCATATCTATATAGGAGGTTTGTTATGTTTATTTCAATTATAGTTCCTCTTTATAATGAGGAAACTAACATCTCTATTTTACATGAAAAAGTATCAAACGTCTTTTTAAATTTGCCGCATCAATTCGAAATCATTTTTGTTGATGATGGTTCTACAGATGCTTCTTTGAATTTAATTCAATCACTATCAGAAAAAGACAATCAAGTTAAATACATATCTTTCTCTAAAAATTTCGGCAAAGAATCTGCTATGTATTGTGGACTTGAACACAGTATAGGCGATGCTGTTATTATTATGGATTCAGACCTTCAACACCCACCCGAGATAATCCCACAAATGATTGAATTACATCTTGAAGGCTATCAACAAGTTGTCGCATTACGCAATCGCGACAAAGAGTCATTTTTCAAGAGAATTCCAGCTAAAATATTCTATAAATTATCTAGAAATATGATTGATGTTAAGTTAAAAAGTGGTGAAGGTGACTTTCGATTAATATCTAAAGAAGTTGTTGAGTCTATCATTAAAATGACAGAGTATAACCGATTCTCTAAAGGTATATTTGAATGGGTTGGTTTTAATAAGACAACTATTACATATGATCATCTAGATAGAAATCAAGGACGTTCTAAATATTCCAACTTTAAATTAATCGATTACGCAATTGATGGTATCGTTAGTTTTAATAATAAACCGCTTCGACTATGCTTTTATTTTGGTGGTATTACAATGTTTATCTGTCTTCTATATATTTTAATTACATTTATAAATATTATGATACATGGCATCGAAGAACCCGGTTATTTCACAATTATTTCCGCCATTTTATTCCTAGGTAGCCTTCAATTATTTAGTTTAGGTGTTATAGGTGAATACATTGGTCGTATTTATTATGAAACAAAAGATAGACCAAAATATATTATTCAACAAACAAACCTTAAATCTCACGAATAACACATATAGGTGAATCAAATGATAAATAAAATAAAAACATTTTTTTATAACAACGCTATTTACAAATACATTTTGCTTTTCGGTGTTTTAGCCATTTTAGGTCATACTTATATACTTTATCGCTATTTTAAAGATGGTATTATCTTTACTGGACCAAATGATGGTATCGAACAAATGTTACCAATTCAAATGTATTTATATGAACATTGGACACATGGAACATTTTTCTATTCAACTGATTTAGGTCTTGGTGGAGATATGTTTATGGATTTGTCCTATTACTTCTCTACGAATATTTTGTTCATTATCAATGTCATTTTTGTTTGGTTAGGCTCATTTATCTTCCATTTTAATACGGATCATATGTTATTTTGGGCTCAGAATGCCATTGTCATATCAATCGTAAAGTCATTTTTAATTATGAGTTTTACCTTTTTATATGTTAAGAAGATTGGCTTAAATCGAACTGCTTCAATAGTTGCAGCTTTTCTATTTGCAGTTTCTCCTATTTATTTTAGGTTTACTGTATATTGGCCATTCTTTAGCGATGTCTTTATGCTATTACCATTATTATTATTCAGTATTGAAAGATTTTTAAAAGATAAAAAGATTGGCATGTTTATCGTAATCGTTGCCCTAACGTTTATCAATAACTTTTATTTCGCATACTATCAGTTTTTAACAGGACTCATTTACTTTTTCTATCGATTTATTTTTCAACATAAGGCTGATATCGTACCAAGAATACAACAACTTAAATTACTTGTAGTAGCGAGTATACTTGGTCTTGGAAGTAGTTTATTTATTTTCTTCCACTCTGCCCATAGTTTCATTGGGAATAATCGTGCAATTTATAATGGAACGATTCCATTACTGTCTAACTTTAATAAACATGACAATATATTCTATGACAATTATTTAATTGTAGTACTTTTTATAGCCATTCAGGCGCTTTTAACAATAAAGCTTTACAAACATTATTATTATAGATTATTTAGCATTTTTACGATTATTTTAATGATTGCAAGCTTTATACCTTATGTAGATAGTATTTTTAATGGCTTTTCTGCACCACAAAAAAGATGGCATTATTTATTAACGTTCTTCTCTAGTGGTTTAATTGCGAGTTACGTATATTACTTTAAATCGATTAGCATCAAGCAATATATCATCACCGCCATACCAGGTTTTATTATCATTTTTTCAAGTTATTACGTAACTAAAGATTATGTCAGTTGGATTTGGATGGTACCTATTCTATTTGTAATAGGATTGCTCGTATTAACCATAAAGCGTTTTACACGTTTATTAACACTTGTATTTGCGACAATGATTTTGTTAACTTCTTTCTTAGTCTCAAAAGATCATAGTAAGAACCAAATCTATCACGAAGATCATGAAAGACGTGCAAATAAATTCTTTATTCAAGCAAGTACGTTTGATAGTGGTTTACAACGAAGTCATGTATCACATTTAAATCAACAATTGAATCCTGATGAAAGATTAGGATGGCGCGTATTAACACAAGACAATACACCTATGTATCAACATTTTAAAGGTCTTAGTTTATACTCTAGTATTTTTGATGGCGGTTTAAATCAATATCTTTTTGAAGATGCAAAAGTTAATCTACAAAATGAATCGTTAAGTCGTTATAGCGATATGCAAGATAGATCAAACTTATACAGCCTTTGGTCAACAAAGTATATAATGAAGAAATCATATCAAAAATCATCGCCAGCAAACTTTAAATTGATTCAAGACGATGGCAAATATCAAATATTAGAAAACGAGCAACCGTTACCTGCAGTTAAAGTAACCGATCAATATTATGATGCCAATAATATTCATAAACCGTTAGATCTTGAACATGCTATGATTAAAGGTGTTGTTACAACAGATAAAGATAAAGTTAATTCAGAAATAAACAAAGCACCGAATCTTTTAAATCAAACTACCATTACAACACGTGATGCCGATTATCAACACAATATGTTGACCGTGCCTCGAAATGGAGATGGTTTAACGATTCAGCTACCTAAAAAGTTAACGAATCAATATCAAGATTTATATTTAATGTTACATTTAGAACGGGAATTACCACAATCAAACTTTACAATTCAAGTAAATGATTATCCAAATAATCGTCTCTTCCAAGATTCAAAATATCGCATGAATCAAGATGATTTACTTTATCGTGTGCCAGTACCTAAAGATGGTAAAATATTTATCTCATTAACGAATGGGAAATATATTTTACAATTACAAGGTTTATATGGTGAAAATTATCAAACGTTGAAGCAAGCTCATAAAGAGAAACGTTATACTTACCATGAAAAAAACGGGAAAATTAATATATCTTTAAAAGAACACAAAAAAGGAACAGCAGTCATCAATATACCGTATAGAGAAGGCTTAAAGGCTAAAGTAGACGGTAAAGACAAAGCCATTCACAAAGTCAATCACATTATGTCAGGTATTGATGTAGAACAACAAGACAAAGATATAGAAATCACTTATCAACCACCCTATTTTAAAACGATGATTTTGGTTTCATTTGTTTCAATTATTTTAAGTATCGTCTTCACAAGAAAAGTGAATAGGAAGCTGCAAACTTAAATATATTCGACCCTTATTAGTCAATAAAAAATAAGCATATCACCAGCAACTGAGTAATCAGTTCAGTGATATGCTTATTTATTTTGTCTCGGGATATATGTCCCAATCACTTAAACGCTTAGCAAGCAATGCCAAGGTTTATATTATCTAATTTCTTTAATACGAGCAGCTTTACCACGTAGGCTACGTAAGTAGTAAAGTTTCGCACGACGTACTTTACCGCGACGTTTAACTTCGATTTTCTCGATTTTTGGAGTGTGTACAGGGAATGTACGCTCAACACCAACACCGTAAGAAATTTTACGAACTGTAAACGTTTCAGAAATTCCGCCACCACGACGTTTAATAACTACACCTTCGAACACTTGGATACGTTCGCGGCTACCTTCAACGATACGTACGTGTACAGTTAAAGTGTCACCAGCACGGAATGTTGGAATATCCGTACGTAATTGGTCTTTTGTTACTGCTTCGATTAACTTATTATTACTCATTATATTCTCTCCTTCTGACTATGTTCTTGCCCAATGTAATTGTTTCATATAAATGCTAGCAGCGGATCATAGTGAATTTGTGCTCACACACTTATATTAATATATCACATTGTACAAGTTGATTCAATCTATTTTTTGTTATCATTTAAGAAACGTTTATCCGCTTCTGTTAATGGATAACTTTCTAACAAATCTGGTCTTCTCTGTTGTGTTCTTAACAATGATTGTTCATGTCTCCACTTTTCAATGTTTGCATGATTCCCAGATAATAATACATCTGGTACCTTTAAGCCTTCATAATCTGCTGGTCTAGTGTACTGAGGATGTTCTAATAATCCAGATGAAAATGAATCATCTTCATGTGATACTTGATTGCCAAGAACACCTGGTAATAGTCTTACGATTGCATCTGTCATTGTCATGCTCGCAAGTTCGCCACCCGTTAATACAAAGTCTCCAATTGATATTTCATCGGTTACACAATGTTCTCTAATTCGCTCATCATATCCTTCATAATGACCACAAATAAAAATAATATGATCACTTTCTGATAAAGACTCCGCTTTCGCTTGTGTGAATGGATCACCTTGTGGACACATTAAAATCACACGCGTGTTTTCATCTTTATCTAATGATTGAAGCGCATTGAATACAGGTTCTGGCTTAAGGACCATACCTTGTCCACCACCATAAGGATAATCATCAACTTGTGAATGTTTATTATTCGCAAAATCTCTAAAATTCACTGTATTAAATTGAACAATTTCTTTATCTTGTGCTCGTTTCATTATGGAATGATTGAGTACACCTTCATACATTTCTGGAAACAGTGTTAAATAATCAATCTTCATCAGTCTAATAAACCTTCTAACGGTTCAATTTTAATAGTCTTCAGATCAACATCAACATGTTTAACAACATCTTCAATATAAGGAATTAAATATTCTTTATCTCCCTTAACGACCCATACATCGTTAGCACCTGTCTCCATTATTTCGATTACTCTACCTAACGCTTCTTCATCAACGAACACTGTACAACCAATAATATCTGAATAATAATATTCATTTTCTTCAAGTTCAATCGCTTCATTTAATTGTTCTTGGTAAATTTTAGAACCTTTTAAATGTTCGATATCATTAATGTTATGAATACCTTCAAACGTTAAAAGATGAAAATTCTTGTGCATTCTATGTGATGCTATAGTAAATGAAAATGATTCATTATTTTTCTTAACTGTAATAAGTTGACCTTTATGAAATCGTTCATCGGTAAAGTCAGAATCTGATAATACTTTCACTTCACCTTTAATACCATGTGTATTAACAATTTTGCCTATTTCAACATTCATTGAGCTGTGCCTCCTCAACTGTTTCATTAATTATTAACATTAAAAAAGAGCACCAATTAGGTACTCTTAATTAACTTCTACAAACACTTTCTTGCCTTGCTCGTTCATTGAACCAGACACAATTGTACGAATTGCTTTAATCATTCTGCCCTTCTTACCAATAATTCTGCCAATGTCTTCTTCATGAACGTCTATATTGAACGTAATGCTAGAATCTTGTTCATCTTTAGATATATTGATGTTCTCCGGATAATCTACGAGCGGTACTATAATTGTTTGTATTAATTTTTCCAATATAATCTACGCTTTACTACTTAGAAAGTTTAGAATTATGGAATTTCTCCATGATACCTTGAGTTGATAAGATATCACGAACTGTATCAGTAGGTTTTGCACCGTCAGCTAACCATTTTAAAGCTAACTCTTCGTCAACTTTGATTTCTGCTTCTGGTTTAGCAACTGGATTGTAAGTACCGATTGGTTCGATAATACGACCATCACGTGGAGAACGTGCATCTGCTACTACTATACGATAAAATGGGTTTCTTTTTGACCCTTTACGTGTTAAACGAATTTTAACTGCCATGTTTAAAAAACTCCTTACTCATTTATAATTTCTTTTCTACAAGTAAATACTATAACAGGATATAAATTGTTTGTAAAGTGTTTTCTCTTTACCAATTTAAATTTCATACAAAATAAGAGAGCAAAGCTGGCATTATCCCTTAAAGGTTGCTGCCATAACTTTGCTCTATATTAAAGTTGTATCATACTTCTATTAGAACGGTAAGTTCATTCCTTGGAATGGATTTCCGCCTCGCTTACCTTTTTTACCTTTTTTATTGCTACCTGTAAATTGTTTCATCATTTTCTTCATATCGCCAAATTGCTTGATCAATCTATTTACTTCTTGTAAAGAACGACCTGAACCTTTAGCAATACGACGTTTTCTAGAAACATTTAAAATGTCAGGATTATTTCTTTCTTCTAAAGTCATAGAACGGATAATCGCTTGAACATTATCGATTTGTTTAGGATCCATGTTAGCATTTTTCATGCCTTTCATTTTGTTAGCACCTGGAATCATATTCATCAGATCATCTAACGAACCTAAACCTTTAACTTGTTCTAATTGTTCTAAGAAATCATCAAACGTAAATGAAGATGTTCTCATTTTCTTTTCTAATTCTTTAGCTTTTTCTTCATCGACACCTTGTTGGGCTTTTTCAATTAAACTTAATACGTCACCCATACCTAAAATTCTAGATGCCATACGTTCTGGATGGAACAATTCAAGTCCATCTAGCTTTTCACTCATACCAATAAATTTAATTGGCTTTTCAGTAACAGAACGGATCGAAAGTGCTGCACCACCACGTGTGTCACCATCTAATTTAGTTAATGTTACACCTGTTACATCTAATGTATTATCAAATGATTCTGCAACATTTACAGCATCTTGACCTGTCATAGAGTCTACAACAAGCATAATTTCATCTGGTTTAGATACTTCTTTAACGTCTACAAGCTCATTCATTAATGCTTCATCAATATGCAGACGACCTGCTGTATCGATAATAACAAAGTCTAAATGTTCTTCACGTGCATATTTCAACGCATTCTCAGTAATTTGTTTTGGACTTACTTGATCGCCTTCAGTATATACAGGTATATCAATTTGCTTACCAACCGTTTGTAACTGTTGAATCGCAGCTGGTCTATAAATATCACATGCGACAAGTAATGGCTTTTTGTTATATTTTTTTCTCATTAATAATGCTAATTTACCTGCAGTTGTTGTTTTACCTGCACCTTGTAAACCGACCATCATCACAACAGTAGGTGGTTTACTGCTCATGTTAATTTTACTATTTTCTCCACCCATTAAAGTTGTTAATTCATCTTGAACAATCTTGATGACTTGTTGTCCAGGTGTTAAAGATTGCATAACATCTGCACCTAACGCACGCTCAGATACTGTGTTTACAAAAGATTTAACAACTTTAAAGTTAACGTCTGCTTCTAATAATGCTAATCGTACTTCACGCATCATTGCTTTAATATCTTGCTCTGTAACTTTACCCTTACCTTTGATGCGTTGCATCGTGGCTTGAAGTCTTTCGGATAACCCTTCAAATGCCATAACTTTCTCCTCCTATTCAAGAATTTCTAAGCGTTCTATCGCCTGATTAAGTTCTTGATTATCTCCTGACAATCTTTTTAATTCATCAATAATAGATTGTCTTTCTTTAAATTTTTTAAAGAGCTGTAATTTCGTTTCGTACTCTTCTAATAATTCATCTGTTCGTTTTATATTATCATATACTGCTTGTCGACTCACATGAAATGTCTCTGCAATTTCACTTAGTGCATAATCTTGTAAATAATATAATTCTAAATAATTGCGTTGTTTTTCAGTTAATAATCCTTGATAAAAATCAAATAAGTAATTCATTCTCATTGTTTTTATAAGTTCATTATTTTCCGTCATTTTGATCAGCTTCTTCAGTAGTATTTTCAACAGATTCATTCGCATCTATCATATCTGCAAATAATCCATAAACATAGCTTTCTGCATCAAATGGTTGTAAGTCATCAAGTTTTTCACCGAGTCCTACAAATTTAACTGGAATTTGTAATTCATTACGTATTGCTAACACGATACCACCTTTTGCTGTTCCGTCAAGTTTCGTTAATACGATACCTGTTACTTGTGTCACTTCTTTAAATGATTTAGCTTGTGACAATGCGTTTTGACCAGTTGTAGCATCTAATGCTAATAATACTTCATGTGGTGCTCCAGGTACATTACGATCAATAACTTTTCTAACTTTTTGTAATTCATTCATCAAGTTTGCTTTATTTTGTAATCGTCCTGCTGTATCACAAATTAAAATATCAGCACCTCTATTTTTAGCAGCATTTACAGCATCATACATAACTGCTGCTGGGTCAGAACCTTCTTTTTGACTAATCACTTCTACGCCAACACGTTCTCCCCATACTTTCAATTGTTCAATAGCACCTGCACGGAAAGTATCTCCAGCTGCTAACATGACTTTTTTACCTTCTTGCTTATAACGGTGTGCTAATTTACCAATTGTCGTCGTTTTACCGACACCATTAACACCAACCATTAATATAACATTTAATCGGTCATTTTCAATATTCATTTGATCAATATCTTCATCATCTTGCACATATATTTCGACTATTTTTTCAACGATGACTTCTCTTAATTCAGATGTTTCACTAATATTTTGGCGTTTAGCTTCCATACGTAATTCATCAACAAGTTCCATAACTGTGTTAAATCCAACATCTGCTTGAATTAACATTTCTTCTAATGCTTCAAAGAAATCTTCGTCAACTTTACGGTAAACAGCTAATAAATCATTTAATTTATTTTGGAAGTTCTCTCTAGATTTTTCTAATCCTTGTTTGAACTTAGCACCAAGTTGTTCTGATTCCCATTCTTCAAACTCATCTAATGACATTAATCCATCGTCAAACTGAATCGCTTCAGGATTTTCTTTTTCATTATACTCAGGTTCTAAGTCTTGGACTGGTTGTTCTTCTTGGTTTTCAATTTCTTTGTTTTTTTCTTCACTAGGAGAGAATTTATCCTTTAATCGTTTAAAAAAACTCATGATTGTAATGCCTCCAATTCTTCTTCTTTAATTGATTTTAAGTTAACACTCACAAGTTTAGAAATGCCTGCTTCTTGCATTGTAACACCATATAAGCTATCCGCGTATGACATTGTGCCTTTTCTATGTGTAATGACGATAAATTGAGTTTCTGATTTAAGTTGATCTAAATATTCTGCATATCTTATCACATTTTGTTCATCTAATGCAGCTTCAACTTCATCTAGTATTACAAAAGGCGCTGTACGTGCTTTTAATATTGCAAAGAGTAAACTGATTGCAGATAGCGCACGTTCCCCACCACTAAGTAGCGATAAGTATTGTCGATTCTTACCTGGAGGTTGTACGACAATTTCAACACCAGCATCTAAAATATCTTTATCTGTAAGTTGTAACTCAGCACGTCCACCATTGAAGAGTGATTTAAACACATTTCCAAAATGATGATTCACTTCATCAAAGGTTTCTTTAAATCTAGTAGATACTTCGCCATCCATTTCTAATATGACTTGTTCTAATGTTTCTTTTGCTTCTAATAAATCTGTTCTTTGGTCACTTAAGAATGTATATCTTTCATTAACTTCTTTAAATTGTTCAATCGCATTTAAATTTACATGTCCAAGTTCATCTATAGACATTTTCGTTAATTTAACTGTTTTTCTTGCTTCTGAAATATCTTCTGGCATTTCATACAATGATTGTGCTTTTTCAAAAGTTAATTGATACGTTTCATTTAAGTGTGTCAATTGATGCTCAATCATAATATCTATTTTAGAGTGCTTACTCATCATATCTTGTAAGCCTGTTTCTAAACCAGAAATGCTTTGATGCATAGATTGCGTATCGCGCTCAATTTGCTCAATTTCTTCTTGAATAGATTTATATTTATTTTGATTATCCATCATTTTCGTTTCTATTTTTTGCTTTTTATCTGTAAACAGTTGAATTTGACTTTCGACTTTTTCAAATTGACCACTACCCATATAATCATCGGAATTGATTAATTCAATTTGGTCATTAATCTTAGTTAACGTATGTTCATATTCGTTTAAATCTTCTTTAAGTCGTTTCTTGTCTTGTTCTTTCAAACGATTTCGTTCTTTTTCAACTGCAAGATTTGAACGCTTTTCATTTAATGTATTTTGAATTGTTTTTTCACTATCTTTACTATGTGAAAGAGATGCATTTAATTGATTAATTTCGTTATCAATTTTCTCTATATCTTGTTTAATATTTACAAGTTTATTTTGCTTTTCTTGTAATGTTTCTTGACCTTTCACAAAGCTATAGCCATCATTCTTCTCAAATTCAAACGTTTCATTTTCGTCTTTTAATCGTTTTTCTTTAGCTAATACTGCATCTAATTGTAACGTTACTTCATGCTCTTTAGATCTTAATTCAGTACCTTTTTCTTGTGTTTCAGTTAAGGACTGTTCAATATTTTGAACTTCTTGTTTTAATGCTTTGACATTCTCTTCGATTTGAGTTGTTTGTTGCATAAAGTTCTGATACTTATCTTCAGTCGTTTTCAATTCATCTTTTTGTGATAACAAACTTGCTTTCTTTTCTTTGCCACCACCGGTCATAGCACCACCAGGCGTAATCACATCACCTTCAAGTGTCACAATTCTATGCTTGAACTGAATTAACCTCGCAAGTTGATTGGCAGTTTCTAAATCTTTAGCAATAATTGTACTACCTAACAAATGCTCTACAATATTTCGATATTTCTCGTCATATTTAACGCCATCAGAAGCTACTGTAATGAAACCTTGTTGATTATTAATTTGCTCGATAACAGATTGTGGTATAAATCGTTTTTTAACCACATTCATTGGTAAGAATGTAGCACGGCCTAGCTTTTTATCTTTTAAATATTTAATCGCTAATCGTGCATCTTTTTCTTCTTTTACAATGATATGTTGTAAAGAAGCACCTAGCGCTATTTCTATTGCTGTTGTTAATTTAGAGGGTGTATCGATAATTTCTGCAACTGCACCTTCTATACCATTGAGTGACTTTTCTTTCAGCACATGCTTCACACCAGAATAAAATCCAGAGTATTCATCTTGCATACTCTTTAACGTATTAATACGCGTCTTCATTTGTTCTGTATAACGGTATGCTTGATACAGTTTTGACTCCGTATCTTTATATGCTTGTTCTTTACTTTTCAACAACTTATGATCAGATTTGTATTTTTCAGTTGTTTCTTGAAGTTCTTTTTCAACAGATTGTAGCTTTTCGGTATAAGTCGATTTATCTTCCCAAACACGTTGAAGTTCTTCGTATACTTCTTTTTGTCTGCCATCTAATCTTGATTGTTTTTCTTGATGTGTTGCTAATTTGTCTTCTAAAAATCTAATATCATTATTAATGTCTGATTGTTCTGTCATGAGTTGATAATAACGATCTTTCAATTGTTCAATTTTCTCTTCAAATGTACCTTCTTTATTCGATAATTGACCTTCAAGTCCATTAATTTCTTGCACTAATGCTTGATATCTATCTTTAAATTCTTTCAATTCCACATCTATTTCTTTAATTTGTTCCGTAATTTTGTTAATTCTCATTTGAGAAGCTTGCTTTTCTTCTTCTAGTCTTTCATTTGTCGCATCACTATTTTTTTGACGTTCTTTTAAGACTTCTAATTGACCAGTAAATCTTTCTAATGATTCAGTCGCATCAACTAATGCCTTGTTATCATTTTGAATTTGATTAGAAATCTGATCTCTCGATTTTTTCTTTTCATTTAATTCAAATGTCATAGCGTCTAATTCATTTGTTTTTTGTTCTTTTTGATATTGAAAATGCTCGATCTCTTGTTCAAGCTTTTTAAAATCTTTATTTAAACTTTCAATATCATATACCGTTACAGTAATATCACTCTTTTTCATTTCTTCTTTTAAAGCAATATACTCTTCAGCAATCGCAGCTTCTTCTCTTAGAGGCTCAACTCTTGCCTCTAAATCGAATACAATGTCTTCAACACGATTTAAATTTTGTTCTGTTTCGTCTAATTTTTGTGTCGCTTCTTTTTTACGTTTTTTATATTTTAATACGCCAGCTGCTTCTTCTATGAGATATCTTCTATCACTAGGTTTAGCATTTAATACTTCATCAACTTTACCTTGAGAAATAATACTAAAAGCTTCTTTACCAAGACCTGAATCTAAAAATAGATCTAGGACTGATTTTAAGCGTGTTCGTTCTTTATTTAAATAATATTCACTGTCACCATTTCTATATAAGCGGCGTTCAACTGTTATTGTATCTTCATCTATATTTAATTTTCTTGAATGATTATCCAATGTTAATTTTACTTCTGCATATTGGCACTTTTTACGTTCTTTCGACCCATTAAAGATGACATCTTCCATCTTAGATCCACGTAAACTTTTTGCTGATTGCTCACCGAGAACCCATTTTATAGCATCCGTAATATTACTTTTACCACTACCATTTGGGCCTACAATAGCTGTCACACCATTATCAAAGTCTACATGTGTATGTTCAGCAAAAGATTTAAATCCATATGCATCTATTGATTTTAAATAAACCATAAACTACCCCTTATTGACCATTATTCAACGCTTTTTTAGCAGCATTTTGTTCTGATTCTTTTTTCGTTCTACCTTTTCCTGTTTCTAAAGGTTTGCCATTTAATAGTACTTCAGAAGTAAACATCTTGTGATGTGCTGGACCACTTTCATCTAATAAATGATACGTAATATTACCTTTATTATGACGATGCATATATTCCTGCAATTCTGTTTTATAATCACGATTTGCAGTATAATTTTCATCAACGACATGTGGAAATACAACTTTTTCTAAAAATTGCTCTACAATTTCAAGTCCTTTATCTAAATACAAAGCACCAATAAATGATTCGAATGCATCGGCGATTAATGATGGACGTTCACGACCACCTGTTTTTTCTTCACCTTTACCAAGTAAAAGTAATTCGTTCATATTTAAACTCATTGCAAATGTTACAAGTGATGGTTCACATACAATTGATGCGCGCAGTTTAGTGAGCTTACCTTCTGGAAGTAATGGAAATTTCTTAAATAAAAACTGTGACACCGTCAATTCTAACACCGCGTCTCCTAAGAATTCTAAACGTTCATTATGACTTAATTTATCTAATTTAAAGTCATTAATAAAACTTGAATGCGAGAATGCTTGAACATAAATATCATATTGTTCAAATTCGATATCTATTTCTTTCATAAACGCATCGAATTGAGCTTTAAATTGTGCTATGATTTGTGCTTTATTTTTAACCATGCCTGTCCTCCCTAATATTATGTTTCCTATCTATTTTACGTTATATTTCATAAAAAAAAAAGAATATTATCATAAACGACAATATCCATTGACACAATATATAAAACGTCTGAACAAATTGCATTGTTCAGACGTCTATTTCACTTTATGTAATCATCATTGATTGCTTAATTTGGTCTTATAAACCACATTTCAGTTTCATAATCATGCGTGATACGTTGTGCAACTTCTGTCTTGTCAGCGCCGCCACCATACCAGTTTTGATCTAAACTTGTAAATTGCATCACGTTGCCGTCCGCATTACCGTTTAACACAATCGCTGTATGTCCGGCACCTGATCCGAAATCTTCATTAAATACAACAACGTCTCCAGGTTGTGCTACAAATGATGGTGTATTTTTGTACACTGTTGCTTCACCACTAAAATTATTAGCAGTTGGAATATCTTTTGCATAATCACCGTGTAAACCGTGACCATATAAATAATTCCAATAATAATTCACTAAATCAAAACATTGCCAACCGTAGTAGCCATCAAAATCCCAACCCTTGCCTTCCAATGAATAAACATAATTCATTGCAGCCGTTGAAGATTTCGCAACTTCTTTTTGGACCTTGCTCGATTTCTTATCATAATCTCTATGTTCAACCTCTACGTTCTGTATCTTAGGTGTCTTATCTTTAGATGTATCACTACCGCCGCCATCTTTAGCGTCAGCATGCAAATTCAAATTCAATGCAGTCAAGCTCGTAAATGCAATAGCTAACAATAATTTGCTTTTAATCTTCATACATCCCCCTAATAAATATGTTTTATATATATTCATAAATAATATATTAAAACATTTTATCATATATAAAGTATACTGGATAGGTTATAAAGATTAAGTATTGATTACAAAAAGACCACTAAAAGTATACAGTGGCCTTTACTATGAACATCATTTATCGAACTAACAAATCCATTTAAATAACTGAGAATTAAATCAGATCCTTTATTGCATATAACTTAAATATCGTCATTTACGCTTATTATTTTTTTCGTTACCACGTTTAAAGTTACCAGTAGCTTTTGCTAATAAAAGTTGAACTTCAAAATCATCATAATCTACATCTTCCATTCTACCAATTAATTGCTCTGCTTTATAATTTTTTAAAATAGTTACTGGCTTACCAAAATAAAAAATTCTTATCGTTTTCTTTTTAGTAATATTAAACGTAAATGGCTGCTCTACTAACTTATTACGATTATCAATATTCTTCATATTTATGCGCTCCTATATCAATCGTTTTTTTATTTTGATTGAGATATAGGCATTATCTTTATTTTCTTAAATCCTCTATATCCCATGTTGATGCGAAATCATTAAAAACTTTCATCAAATCGCCCCCTACTCTTTATTAAAATTCATTATAACACTTGTTGAGAAAACAAAAATGCCCCACCAATTAAGGTCGTAATATTTTTACTTTGCCTTATCATATATAAAATCTCCAATAATTTTAGAAGATTAGCTCTTTTTCATTTTTACATAATAATAAAAAGCCCGTAACCATTGGTATACGGGCTTTTGTAATATGAATTATTTTTCTAATGATGAAATAAATACGTTTTTCGCATGAGTTTATGCTAGTTCAAGAGTGCCAAGAAATGCACATTTTTAAAGGTTTTCTACATTAGAAATTTCATATTAGTTCATATGAAAACAAACTATTTGCCCCCTTTTTGCCCCCTGGCTTTTATGTTATCAACTTCACTTTACAAAACAGAACGTTTGTTCGTATAATGTAACTACTAATTATACGAGAGGTGTTTAAAATGAAAATCATTAACCCAGGTATGCCCGAACCTTATAAGTATGAAACAGATTACAGAAAGATACCTAAGGAATATTTAAATAGCAATATCCCAGAAGGTCGTAAGATGATTAAGTGGGCACCATTTGCAACAATGCCACAACAATATGAAACGATTAACGGTTTTATCGAAGACCAAAGCAAAGTAGATAAACCTGTGTTCGATGAATTAGCGTTACGTGATTTGAATGATGTGTTGGCACAGAAATTATTTTATGATCCACCTGCTACTATAAAGTATTGGGAGAATGGGTATTATAAAACGATTGAGTGTAAAATTAATAAGTTTGATAGTGAGCGTAACAAGTTAGAAGTATTGCAGAATGGCGAAAAAGTGTTACTAAGTATGGATTGTATTGTGGAGATAGAGTAGAATTGTAACTATTAATTATTTTAAAAGGGGACTTTCTATGTTAAACATTTTACAAGCGATTGGTTCAATTGGTACGTTTATTATGGCGATTTTATATTTCATTTCAGTAATGATACAAATAAGACAAATTAAAATTTCTTTTATACCATTTTTGGCCTTTGACCAGATTATAATTGAAAAATCAAAGCGTTTAAAATTAAAGAATTTAACTGAAACTGATTCTGACTACGTTAATACAGCTTTTAAACTACAAAATTTAGGCGGTGGAACTGCTAAAAACATAGATATAACAGTTTATTTAAATGAGAATGAAGTATTACAAGAAAAACACATTAATGTTTTACCTAGTAATAAATTTTATCTAATGCCTATTAATAAAAAAGCATTTGAAGAATTTGAAGATACAATAGAAAATAATGGTTATACAACTAATATGTATATAAATATAAGATATTATAGCCAAATATCTAAAAAACAAAATAGTATCACATATAGAGTAAATATTGAAGAGTTTGTTAATTTAGATGATAAAGACTTATATGAAATGACATTTGAGACTACTAATTCATAAAATCTTGAGAATTATAAGAACTTGCAAAAATTTTTATTATCAAAAAGGAGCAGAAAATGATATTTAAATTAGATAACAAAGACAAAGACACCCTAAACAAACTAGGAACAATCTGGTTGAATTCCAATATAACCACTCATAATTTTATTGATGCCCAATATTGGCATAATAATTACGAAGATGTCCTTAATGCATTCGAAGAGGCGGAAATAGTTGTATATACGAAAAATGGAAATATTTTAGGTTTTTGTGGTTTAGTTGATAATTATATAGCAGGTATGTTTGTTGATGAGAAAGAAAGAAATCAAAAAATAGGAACAAACTTATTACAATATCTTCAAAAAGAAAAAGAATACCTATCTCTAAAAGTATATAAAGAGAACATAAAAGCAGTTAATTTTTATAAGAAAAACCACTTCACAATCGAAGAATTAAGTGAAGATGAAACAGGAAACGATGAATATACAATGTATTGGAAAAATAAAAATAAATTCACTAAGCAAAGGTAATTTTAACAATAATAAACAAAATACAAATAAAAAGATTACCAAGTAACATAGTTGGTTATATGTCCTTAAGACCTCTTCCGCCTAAATAAATTATAGCATAAAAAATAACCCACCAATTAAGGTGGGTTTAACGTTTTAAATATATGGACTATATTTTGGAGATAGAATTATAATAAAATACAATTTTTTATACATTTTCTTTAATCAAGTATATAATCAGTATGTATTTAATATGATAGGAGTGTTTTAAATTGAAATACAATATTTCTTTTCAAAAGCCTTTAGTTAAGGATTACATTGATATTATAGAAGCATGCGATTTAATTATTAAGGATGAGAAAGCTGTAAAAGTTGGTCTGGAAAATGCATTATTTAATATCACAATTTATGATCAATCAAAACTAATTGCAATGGGAAGAGTGGTTGGAGATGGTGCTACGGTATTTCACATAGTGGATATTGCTGTTCATCCAAAATATCAAAAGCAAGGACTTGGAAAATTAGTTATGGATCATATCATGTCATATATAGAAGAAAATAGTTTCAAGGGCACCTATGTCAACTTAATTTCTGAAACACCTGCAAACTTTTTATACGAAAAATATGGTTTTAAATATGTTGAAGAAAATACACCTGCAATGTATATCGAATACTAATATATAGATAAAATATTAAAAAAAGGCGACTGTCTGTAACAGCCACCACAATATATACTTCTAACCTCTTCCGCCTAATTAAATTATAGCATAAAAAAGCCCACCAATTATTGTAGAATTTACTTATTCGTATAGATGTTTTTTCCAAATTTTCTAGTTCTTTTGAAAACTATTCTTGACTTTTTTACAGTTTGATAGCACTTAAGTAAGACTAGATAATCCAATATATAGCTTCCATTAAAAGAGGGAAAAATTCAATCATATGAATTTCTCCCTCAATTTGTAGTTAGCACTTTAGGCAAAGAGTATTACTAATTTTTATTGTATATCAATTATTTTAGATGTTTTGTTAATAGAATTTAGTTTGGGAACTGATACATGTAGTACACCATTCTCAAAATCTGCTTTAATATTGTCCTCATCTCCATTTGGTAAATGATAATACCTACTTATTTGTGATTTTGATCTTTCTGTAAACACAGTGTTCCCATTATTATCTTTTTGTTCATTTTCATTACTTTGTATAGCACTTAAGTACAGTGTATTGTCTTCATAAGTTAAATTAATATTTTCTTTATTGATACCAGGTAAATCAATATCAACAATATACTCGCTATTTGTTTCCCTTAAATCTGTTTTTGGAATAGCTGTATTAAAATATTTAAAAAGCGAATTAAAATGATCATCAAATATTCTTGATGGTGAAAAGTCAAAAATATTTTTATTAAATGGTGTTAAGTTTGACATATAACTTCACTCCTTATTTAAATTTGTTTTATCATTTTGATAAACTTTAGAAAAATCTAAAAAAGGTAGTTTGTCATTTTCGACGTTTTTAAATATATCATTAGTTTTAATTTTACCATCTTTATATTGATTTATAGTTTCAACAATATCTTTTAAAAACAAGGTCAATCACCACTTATTATCAGTAATCTAATTGACTTAACGCAGTTAACAAATCTTTATCATTTTTTAATGCTTCATTATCAATTGTTCCATCTATTTGTATATATGGTATCAGTTGGTTTACTATAGATACTTTTTCATAATCTTTATGAATATTCTCTATAGCCTTTTGATAATCTTTAGTGATTTTAAGGTTTTTAGCTTTTTGTTTTACATATGCCTTTTCTAATAAATTAAATTGGTGAGATGAAACATGATTTTCTGAATCTGTAACTCCCAACACTGTTGGTGTTATTTGATTACCTAGAGCTTGGTGTCTTGAAAACTCCGTTGGAGACATATGACAAGACTTAGCTATTTGTTTGATTTTTTCATATTCCTTAGTTGTTATTTTAAATGTAATTGCCTTTTGATCGCTTCTAGTCATATACTACTCCACTTCTTAACTTATAATATCGAACAACCACGGAATATGTTTAGAAAAATTAGTGTCATTAATTTTCACACCACCTCCTAAAGTTGTTTGAGTTATCAAATGATAATTATTTGAATTATTTTTTCTCAATATTTTTCGATATATCTATAGCTTTTTTGTATGAATCCCACGTAAGTGGCGAAGAAAATTCAATAAATTTATTATTATTGGATTCTCTAGACAATAAATCAATGCTTTTTAACTCAGTAATTCGAGGTGAATAGTTAATGTAATAAGAAGTTTTTGGTTTATCTTTTAACATAATATCTACCTCCAGTTACTTAAAATTATCATTTGATAACTTTCAATTATTTTATAACATATTTTTCATTGTAATGCAACCATTTTTTAAAACTTTTTTTAGTTATTCAAATTTTATCATCGCAATATATATAACCTTCATATTATCAATGTGCTCACGATTAAATCAGTAATCAAAAAATGCGCATTCGGTATAAATAAAAACTTGATATTTATGGCTTATTAAAAGACTACTTTAATGCAATAAAAACCCCATCACAGAATGTGACAGGGTAAGTAATGGAATGTTTATTATGAAACAGAAGCACTATAAAAGTGCTTATATATAGTAATACTACACTATTGATATTAAAGCAAATGAAACCCCCTTACATCATGGCATTGTGCAAGGGGCATTTTAGAGAATCACGTTACTATATAGAATATATCATCTTTTTGAGTTATAAACAATTAACACCCTACTTATTAGTAAGGTGCAAAGGATTTTTAAATATGAGTTTAAATCTAAAACGGAGATAATAGATTCAAACTATAGAAATTATATCATTAATATTACATAATCCAAAATAATAACCTACTCAATTACATGAGTAGGCTCGCCATTATATTGTGTTTAATATGTCTGCTTATAGACTAACATATTTAATATTTTTAAACAAAAATAGTTTAAGTCAATTTCGATTTGGTTATACATAATATAGTTCATATTAAGGAGGAAATTATTATGGGATTTATTTTAATGTTAATTGTTGGAGGATTAATTGGTTGGCTTGCAGGCGTCATCTTAGGTAAAGATATACCTGGAGGTATAGTTGGTAATATTATAGCCGGATTAATTGGTTCAGCAATTGGTGGCTCTCTATTAGGAGATATAGGTCCAGTTTGGGGCGGAGTCGCAATCTTCCCTGCACTAATTGGTTCAATTATTCTAATATTAGTTCTTTCGTTTATATTAAAAGCTATAAGAAAATAAATGAAAAATAACCCCATCTAGCGGCAACTAGGTGGGGTTTAGTAATAGAACTTTACTTTTTAATTTTTTAAATCTACTTTTTGAATTTGTCGATTACATCAGTTGCTTTTTCTTTGACATTTTCAACGACTTCTTTTGCTTTACCTGATGTTTTATCTTGTTGTCCTTCTTTTTCAAGTTGATCACTTCCAGTAACATTACCTAACGTTTCTTTAGCGTTACCTTTAGCTTGTTCAAACTTACCTTCATTACTCAAAATAATCACCTCTTTCATGCATTATTTGTACACAACAGTTACATTTATATTATATCCATTTTAAGTAAAAAGTCCAATTTTTTGTATGTATTTGTTAAACTATATTCTGTATCAAAACCATTCAACAAAATAATGTAAATTATATATATAGTATTCTAATTTAATTTTTAATTCATTTCTGATTTCTCTTTCATGTACACAATATTTGTAATATTCCCTCTGATTTAAGAAGTATTTCGTTCTATTAAAATTTTTAATTACTTTACCACTGTTTAAACCGTTTTTAATGATTTCTCCAATCCTATATGCTGTATATATTTCAAATATTTCATTTTTAGATAAATTATTGGTATAAGTCTTTAGTTCTTCACAATCATTAGAATAATATAAATAAGCTAAAAGTTTTATTTTTTCTTTAACATCCACATCAATCACCCAATAATAAATTACCCATTATACAAAAAAATACTCCAGCCTATTTTAGTATGACTGGAGCGTGTAATAAATAAAAGTTTGTTATTCGGAGATTAGCCAAATTTTACTAAGTATAGCTATAATTAGCTATATAAGATTTTTACCCGATTTTATTTACGATAAACAAAAATAACCCCACTCTGCGTAAAAGAAGTGGGGTTTGTGTGTATGAACTATCTAGCGGTTAAACTAAATAGGGTAAACATATAATACTACTTTTTACTTGTAATCTTCAAGTCAAACCATAGTTTTGTTTCTTTTTCTAACTTCTCATCTTTATGTGTAATAGGTCCTAATGCACAGTAGAAACGTCCGGCTTTAGGATTAGTTGGGTATTCAAACTCTGCCCACCAGTAGCCATCTTTTTTAGTTACTGAGAAGAAGTTGATATATTGACCTGCTAAGATATTATTTGATGATGGTAATGCTGGTTCGTTTAAACCTGGTTTCTTCTTAGTTGCGATTGGGTCTACACCTTTCTTAGCTGTTGCTTTACCAGACCATTTCCACGTTGTTTTTTTACCACCATTGTAATAATGTTTAAACGGTTGCCATATGCCTTCATATGGTGGAATTTGAGTATAAGGTTCATTAGGATAATCCCAATCACTTATAACTGTTCTAGGTGTGCCATCATACAAATATACGGTTTTTGCCATGGTTAATTCCCTCCTACTTCGTCTATTATCCAACTGAATTCGCCAACAATATAATGACCTAGTAGCCATTTAGCTTTATCTGTTTCATTAACATAAAACATCAAATCACCTGTCACATCTACTAATACGACTGCTGGATTCATTGTGACAGGTATTCTAGCATAAAAACGTTCTATTCTTGGTACCATATGTGAAGGAATTGAACCAAAAGCAGTTTGAGTTACAAGATTGTTGACGTTCACTCTTAAATGCGCAATCTTTATGCCATTAACCATTCTAATTCGATATTGACATTGTAGAGCGTTAGGGTCATCTGTTTGACGTTTAGTCGCATCATTTTTAATTTCCCAATCTACCCAACCTGTATCATTATTTAACGCTTCAAATTCTTCGGCATTCTGTACACGTTTCCAGCCACTAAATACATTATTAGTATGAATGGTCGCTCTGTATTCGTTATTTCTATAGTTTGCTATTAACTTTAATTGTTTACGTCCATTTTCAGACTCAGTTACATCTATTTCCGCAATATAAGAACCACCATTAGGGTCTTGAGGCGCATTAACACTAAAAGCATCAGAAGGGATGGTACATTCATATTTACCACCCGGTAATTTAAGAACATCACTATAAGTATTGCCTTCTTGTCCGATAGTACCAAGCCATTTTCGTTTGTTAGTATCAGCTGTTTGCTTAGCAGTACTCGCAATATCATCTATTCGACCAAAGTCTTCATTAAGTCTATCTTGTGCAAGTTCATGTAACTGCCCTTGTGTATCAACACGCATATCTTTCACTTCAGCAGTTGCGTTATCATTCGAACCGATAATTTGGTTTTTTACTCTATTATTTAATTTCTTAATTTCTGTTTCTACCGTAGATTTTCCATGCTTGATATCACGAGATTGGTTTGATTGTCTGTATTCTTTAACCATGTTATATAATACTTCTCTATCTCTTTGAGACATTCTCGCATTTTCAACCACATTCCCACGGAATTGATCATTGATTTGTCTAGGAAAATTATCCTTATAACGTTCCATTTAAACCCTCCTTTATTCTGTCCATTCAAAGCACCATTCCCTCGAATTTCAACCATAATGGGTTGTCTACCACTACCCGACCTAGAATAAAAAACTTACGTATATTTCATAAAGCCATTAGGTAACTGTACGATTTGTTCACCGTTTGAAGAATTACGTATATTAACACGAATCATTTTTCTTGTGATAGTTTTCTCACCACGCTCACCATATTGATGAACGATTTCACGAATACCACAACTAAAACCGTCTGTAGCATATAATCCATTTTTGGGTGGACCCACTTGATACTCTATTCAACCTGAATCTCTAATAGATGTCGCTAAATCGTAAATACTATTTTGAAGGTCTAATTGCCATTGATAGTATTCTTCAAAACCATCAATATGTGCTCTTGTATAGAATTGTTCACCACTGTCATCACGCCCATTTTGATTTCTACATCTCTACTCATCTACTGTCACCACCCCAGTTGACACCCAACTAGTGCCATTAACTACATTGTTAGCAGTACCACTACCATACTTGAGTGCACTTTTGAAATTACGCACATTACGATTAATAAGTTGTTGTATCTGTACAATATCTTTACGTAAATTACTGAATTCTATTTCAACAGGTACATTCATAATTGGATGTGACTCTGTTAACTTCACGACTTTTAAGTCCGTGTCATATTATAGAGGTTTTTGTTTAAGGTGTACTTTATGATTCTCTTGAATTTGTTCAATGCCAGAAAGGTTAATTGTTACAAATGAGTTATGGACCGCTGAACTGATAGTACATTATTTTAAAGTAACATATTTAGAAGCATATAAAAGACTAGAAATGTTAATAAACAGAAGTAAATCGCATCGATTAGTTGGTATTAAATCGATTTGATGTTTTAAGGAGGTATAGAAAATGTGGTATGAGGAAAGGATTTTAAAAAACGGTAAAACAACTTATAAATTTTACGAAAGATATAAAGATCCGCTAACTAATAAAAGTAAAAAAGTAAGTATTAGTATGAATACATGTACAAAAAAGGCTAAAAATGAAGCTGTGTTATTACTAGATAAAAAAATAAATTCTATTATTTCAAATAGTAATACGCAACAATTAAGTACTTTAACTCTTTTTGAGGTCTGTGATGAGTATTTTAAACACTACAAAGCGACTTCAGGTAATAAATACAATACATTTTTGAGTAAAGAAAGTGAACTCAAAGTATTAAAAAAATTATTTAATAGTGATGTGCTAGTTCAAAAGTTAAATTTATCATATACACAAAAACAATTTGATAAAATTCTAGAACTAAATATTACCCATGAATATAGTTACAAAATATTATCCTTATTTAAAAACATTATGCGATACGTTAATAAATTTTATAATCTTGAAAATATATCTTTCATTGATAACATTACTCTACCAAGAAAAAGTTTATCTATAGAACAAATTAGAAACAAACAATCATTTTTCTTGGAAAATTCAGAAGTTAAATTAATAATTAATAAAATACTAGAAGATTACCAGGCACTTGTTAGATTAGATAGTAAAAGAATTCGTTTTGTAACTGCTTATATTATTGAATTTATGTATTTAAATGGCATGAGGGTTGGAGAACTATTAGCTATTAAAAAGGAAAATATAGACTTTGATAAAAAGGAATTAATGATAGAAGGAACTATTAACTGGAAAAAGTCTAATGGTGGTTATGGTGTAAAAGATACAACTAAAAATGAATATAGTACACGCAAAATTAATATAAATAATAGAAGTTGCCAAATATTAAAAACACTTATACATGAAAATAAAAAGCTACAACTTTATAATAAGTCGTATATTAATCGAGGTTTTATTTTCACTACAAGTAAAGGTAACCCTATTTTTATTTCCCAAATAAATAAAATATTAGAAGAGGCTGTAGATAAAATTGATTCAATCAATAAAAAAGTGACTACTCATATATTCAGACACTCACATATAACCCTTTTAGCTGAAATGGGTATTCCTTTAAAAGTTACTATGGATAGAGTTGGTCATAATGATCATGATACTACTTTAAAAATATACTCACACGTATCCGAAAAAATGTCTAAAGAGTTAGTAAATAAGTTAGAAAATATTAAAATCGTATAGATTTTGCCCCCTTTTTGCCCCCTTTCAATAAAAAACCATAATAAAAAGCCCGCAACCATTGGTATACGGGCTTTTGTAATATGAATTATTTTTCTAATGATTCAATATATTTTACAGCGTCACCAACTGTGTTGATTTTTTCTGCTTCCTCATCAGGGATTTCCATATCAAATTCATCTTCTAATTCCATTACTAATTCAGCGATATCTAAAGAATCAGCACCTAAATCATCTTTAAATGAAGCTTCAGGCGTTACTTTTTCAGCGTCTACACCTAGACGATCTACAATAATGTCTTTAACTTTGTCGAAACTTGCCATTCCATTCACCTCCTTTAAATGATTTAAATCTTATATAATAAGAAATTCAATTTCTCTTACTATCCTATTCTACTATAAAAGTAGCTTTTATTGCATATACATTCCGCCATTAACGTGAATTGTTTGGCCAGTAATATAGCTTGCTTTATCACTTGCAAGAAATGCTACTGTATGTGCAATATCACTATCTTCTCCAAATCGTGCAAGTGGAATTTGTGACTTCATTTGTTCTTTTAATTCATCAGATAATTGATCTGTCATATCTGATACGATAAATCCTGGTGCAACTGCATTACAAGTAATGCCTCTAGATGCTAATTCTCTAGCAAATGTTCTTGTCATACCTTCAACACCTGATTTAGTTGCTACATAGTTCACTTGTCCTGCATTTCCTAGTGAACCTACAACACTTGATAAGTTAATGATGCGACCAGATTTTTGTTTTAACATTGGTCTAGTTACTGCTTGAACACAGTTAAATACACCTTTTAAGTTTGTATTGATCACGTCATCCCATTCGTCTTGTTTCATACGCATCAATAAATTATCTCTTGTAATACCTGCATTATTGACTAATACATCAATAGTACCAAATTGTGATGTTGTTTCTTTAATCATAGCTTTTACTTCATCTTGCTCACTTACGTTTGCTTGAAATGCAAATGATTCTACACCAAATGATTTAATTTCAGAAACGACTTCTTCTGCTTTTTCTTTATTTCCTGCATAGTTCACAACTACATTGTAACCTTCTTTACCAAGTTCTAATGCAATTTTACGACCAATACCTCTAGAAGCACCTGTAACGATAGCTGTTTTTGTCATTATTCATTCCATCCTTTAATATCATCAATTGTTTGAATTGATGTTATTTTAACATCACGACTAATTTTTTTAACTAACCCAGATAATACTTTGTTAGGACCGACTTCGATAAAGTGATCTACACCTTGATCAATTAAATACTCAACAGATTGACTGAATTCAACTGGTGAGAATAATTGTTTAACCATGTTCGCTTTAATAACTTCATGATCTGTTTCAGGTTTAGCATATACATTTTGTACAATTGGGTGTTCAGCATCTTTCCACTCAAATTGATTAATGTAGTTTTCAAAATCATCTGCTATAGTTTTCATCATTGAAGAATGAAATGGACCTGAAACTTTTAATGGCATAACACGTTTAGCACCAAGTGTTTTACCTTCAGCTGCAAGTTTATCAATGAGTTCTGTATGACCAGATACAACGATTTGACCTGGACAATTGATGTTTGCTGGTTCAATAAGTTTGTCCTCTGTTGATAATTGTTCACAGATTTCTCTCACTTTTTCAATGTCTAAACCTAATACCGCAGCCATAGAACCTACACCTTGTGGAAAAGCTTCAGACATTAATGTACCACGTTTATGTACGATTTGAACGGCATCTTCAAACTTTAATACACCTTCTGATACTAATGCTGAATATTCACCTAAACTATGTCCTAATGCGTAGTCATAATTTAAATCTTTTAAAGCATTCATTAAAGCTGAGCTATGCGTTAACAATGCTGGTTGTGTATATTCAGTTAATCCAAGAATTTCTTCTGGATCTTTAAACATAATTTCAAGTAAATCAAATGATAAAGATTCATTTGCTCTTTCTAGAATTGATGTTGCATTAATTTCTTCTTGATATAAATCTTCAGCCATTCCTACTTTTTGTGACCCTTGACCAGGGAACATGATTGCAACTTTACTCATTTATTTCACCTACTGCTTTCTTCATTTTATCTACTATTTTAGTATCTGCAGCTAGCTTAGCTTGTTTAATTGCATTATAGAATGCACGTTGATCTGATGATCCGTGTGCCTTAACAACAACACCATTTAATCCTAATAGGACTGAACCACCGTATTCTGCATAGTCCATTTTATTGCTAATCTTTTTAATATCTTTTTTCAAAGTAAGTGCAGCAAGTTTATTTTTAGTTGAAGCAGTCATCGCTTCTTTTAACATTTTAAATATACCTGTCGCTGTTCCTTCGATTGTTTTTAACACCATGTTACCGTTATAACCATCTGATACAACGACATCACATGCATCTAACAATAAAGATTTTGCTTCAACATTTCCAATAAAGTTATCAAATTGTTCTTCTTTAAGTAATTGATAAGTCTTTTTCGTTAAAGCATTACCTTTTGATTCTTCAGTACCAATATTCAAAAGTGCTAATGAAGGTTTTTCAATACTTCTAATTTGTTTGGCATAAATTTCACCCATTTTAGCATATTGCACAAGATGTTCAGGTTTAGCATCTGAGTTTGCACCAATATCTAAAAATACAAATCCTTTACCTGTCACTGTCGGGAAAGTCGCAACTAATGCGGGTCTTTCAATACCTTTTATTCTGCCGACAATAAATAAACCACTACTCATTAGCGCACCAGTATTACCAGCTGATACACATGCTTCAGCTTTACCTTCTTTAACAGCATTTGCCATTAAAACCATTGAAGCATTTTTCTTTTTCTTAATTGATCTAACAGGTTCGTCATCCATTGTTATCTTTTCATCAGTATGATAAAAAGTGATACGTTCATGTTTGTAATCAAATTGTTTTTCATCACCATATAACAAAATCTCTAAATCTGGAAAATCATTAACTGCTTGTTTAACCGCTTCTATTACGATACCTGGCGCGTCATCTCCGCCCATCATATCTATCGCAATCTTAACCATTATTTTCACCCTCGCTCGAATAATACATTTCAAATTGTCCTTGGAAAACAGTTTCTCCATGAACAGTGCTTGTGACATCTACTTTAGCTATATGTTTCGATTTATGAATCACAGTAGCTTTAGCAATGACTCTTTCATTTAGTTTTACTGATTTTTTGAATTGAACATTACTTTTAGTTGTTAATGCTAATTCATCATTAATCAATGCTACACATAATGAGTTAGCTTGGGCAAATAAATAGTGTCCTCTAGCAATACCGTTACGTGTAAAAACATGTTCTTCCTTAATATCTATAATAGATATTGCTGATTTATCTAGTTCAATATCTATAATTTCCCCAATGACATCTTCAATGGGTAATGATTTAATTTCATCATGATTTTGTGTTGCTACATCTTTGATGCGGCGTCTTAATTCTGGAATACCTAGCTCCATTCTATCCAGTCTAATAGTTTGGATGCTTACTTTAAAATATTCACTTAAAGTTTCGTCAGTTATGAAAGGTTCAGCTTTCAAACGATTTGTTAATTCCCTCTGGCGATCTGCTTTTGATAATTTCATTTCATCCAAATCCATTCTATTATGTACTTATAGCTAAAATTAGCACCTGCTATCATGACCTACCTTACTTATACTAACACGGGTATAACAATATACTCAACAAATTATACAATAAAAAAGAACGAAATTTACAAATTTGGTCATAAGACTTACATAATAAGATGTAAAGACTAGGTGGAATGAGTGAAATTGGGGAGGTCGGGATTATTTAGGTGTTGGGGGTGATTAGACCTTGGATTCGAGGGGATTGGATTGGAGAAACTCATGGCTTAATGCAAGACTTATGCCATGACTTGGCTTTATTTAGTAGTTAAGCTATGACTTGGTCCATCTCTTGGCTTTATTAAGAAGTTAAGCTACGACTTGGACGATTTTTTATGTAATCAAAAATGTTCATTTCTAAATAATCATTTAATTTTTGATAAGATGTGAGTTTATTACTTCTTTAACTCACATCTTTTAGAATATCTCAAATTCTCCTTTCGCCCCCCCACGAATCCATCCAACTATATCTCGAATCCTCCACACCAAAATCTTGAATCCTCCCTCCGACCTCTCATATCCAATTCATCCAACTCATTTCTTCCAACAAAAAAAGAGCAAAATTTCAAATTTTGCTCTTCCCCCTCAAAGTTATGCTGCATTTTCTTCTACTGCTGTATATATCATGCGCTCTTCGAACAATAATGTATCTGGATTATAATTATCACATGTTATTAACGTTAATTGATTCGGTTTACCTTTATGTTCATCTAATACTTCCACTTGATTTGGTTTAACATTTTTAATGTTTTTAATTTTATATGTTTTTTTACCTTTTAATGTGATGAGTTCTACTTTATCGCCAACTTTTGCGCGATCGAGATAGTTAAATCTTATTCCTGCGCCTTCTACACGATGTCCTGCTATTGCGACATTCTGCTCACTTAACTGTTCATTCTCATCTACTAATGACAAACCATTTTTTAAATTTTGTTCTGTTGCTGGCCCTTTAAATATTGGCTCTGATATATCTGCTGCTGGTACTTTTAAATAACCAACCATATGTTCATTTACTTTTAAGTTATCTGTTTCTGTTTTAGTAATCCATGATTCTATTGGATTTATTTTAACGCTGTCATCATGATTTACATACGACTCGATGACCTTATCATTAACACGGTCTGTAAAATAAGTTCTAATATCATTCCAGAAGAAAATAGATATTGCCGTCATGATTAATAAGATACCTATAATTTTATATAACCATCTCATGTTTCTAACCTACTCTCAAAATATGGTAATTCAAATTTATACAATACGTGTACCAATGTCAATCAAAATTTTGTTCTGACATAGATTCTTGTACTAATAATCTCAATTTATCATATTCAGGTTTGAAAAATTCACCTGATTGAACTAATTCACTCGCTTCATCTCTTGCGACTTCTAACATTCTATAATCCTCTACGATATTTGCAACTCTGAAATCAGGCAAACCACTTTGTTTAACGCCAAAGAAGTCACCAGGTCCTCTCATTTCCAAATCTCGTTCCGATAAATAAAAGCCGTCTGTGGATTCAGTCATAATGTGCATACGTTCTACACCACTCTCAGTTTTGGGTGATGCTACTAAAGTACAGTAACTTTGATGATGACTTCTACCAACACGACCTCTTAATTGATGTAACGTAGATAAACCAAAACGGTCGGCATCATAAATAATCATAAATGTTGCATTAGGTACGTTCACTCCAACTTCAACTACAGTGGTAGAAACTAATATCGCGATTTCATTATTACTAAATTTATTCATGATTTCATCTTTTTCATCTGCATTCATTTTACCATGTACAAGTCCAACTTTATCAGCACCGAAACGTAACTGTAATTGCTCATAGATTGCGACCACATTTTGAACATCTAACGCTTCACTTTCTTCTATTAATGGACAAATGACATATGCTTGTCGACCTTTTAATATTTCTCCATTCAGCTGATTTAATACATGATCAATTTCTTCATGTTTTGCCCATGACGTCAAAATTTCTTTTCTACCTTTAGGCATTTGTTTAATCGATGTTACATCCATTTCACCGAATGCAGAGATAGACAATGTTCTCGGTATTGGTGTTGCTGTCATAAACAAGACATTTGTATCTGCACCTTTTTCACGCAACTTCTTACGCTGATTTACACCAAATCGATGTTGTTCATCAATGATAACTAATCCAATGTCATTAAATGCCACGTCATCTTGTATAAGTGCATGCGTACCTACAATGACGTCAACTTCTCCTGCTTCTAACTGTTCAAGTAATAATTTTCTTTTTTTACCTTTAACTGAACTTGTTAATAAAGCGACATTCAATTGTCCACCAAATAACTCATCTAAGCTGATCGCATGTTGTTCAGCTAATATAGCTGTCGGAACCATAAGCGCACTTTGCTTACCAGCATTAAACATTGCATAAATCGCAATGGCTGCAACAACCGTTTTACCCGAACCTACATCACCTTGTAATAATCGATGCATTTTAATAGGTGCTTTTAAATCTCTAAAAATTTCATTCACACTGTTTTTCTGAGCATCTGTTAATTCAAATGGTAATGTTTCGATAAAAGATTTTACCGCATTGACATCATAATTTAAACCTTCTATTTTATTAGACTCTTTTTCTAATTTGCTTAACCATTTCATCTTTAACTGAAATAAGAATAATTCATTAAATGAAAATGTTCGTCGTGCTAATTTAAGGTGATTAAATTGAAGTGGTTTATGTAAAATTGGAATGACATCTTTTAATGGCATTAATTTGTACTTATCCATTAAACTTGGTGATAACCATTCATCAATTTCAACAAGTTGCAATGCTTGTTCAATGTATTTATTAAGTTGTTTTTGTTTTAAGCCTTCTTTTAATCGATAAATAGGTGTTAACGTATTTCCACCGTCTTCTTTTTCAGCCATTACTTTTTGACCAGCAATAATTTGTTTCTTTTGATTCCATTTACCTTTGATTGTAACTAATTCACCCATTACGAGCCTTTTTTTCAAATAAGGTTGATTAAAGAAAGTGACTTTAACGGCAATTTGATCAATTAGCATGTGACACGTTAATTTAGATTTATTCCTACCAAAAAATGCAACAGTCGGACTAGAATACACTTCTCCAGTAACAGTGACAACATCACCATCAGTAGCTTCATTTAAATTAATGACAGATTCATCTTCGTAACGTGTTGGTAAATACAACACTAAATCTTCTAATGTATAGATATTTAATTCATTTAATAACTGTAAACTTTTTGGTCCAACACCTTTAAGTTCTTGCAAAGTTCGCTCTGTATATATCAGATGTTGCTTATTCATTTTTATCACCTATATTTATTAATACTCTAATTATAGAACAAATATATGATATAAACCAATCGAATTCACCAAAATGAGATTTATACAAAAATATAAAGGCCAGGACAATAAATTATGTCCCAGCCTTTATGTTGATGTTTTCGTTAATTTCCAAATATCTCTTGTTTTAATCTTTCACCTGTTGGCGTACCTGCTAGACCACCACGACCTGTTTCACGTAGTGCTGAAGGCATTGTTTGGCCAATTTTATACATAGCTTCTATTACTTCATCAGTAGGAATTCTTGATTTCACACCTGCTAAAGCCATATCAGCTGAAATAATTGCATTTGAAGCACCTGCAGCGTTTCTCTTAACACAAGGTACTTCTACTAAACCTGCAACTGGATCACAAACAAGTCCTAACATATTTTTTAAGCTAATTGCAAATGCTTCTGCAGATTGTTGAGGTGTACCGCCAGCCATTTCTACTGTTGCAGCAGCACTCATCGCAGCTGCTGAACCAACTTCAGCTTGGCAACCACCAGCCGCACCTGATATAGATGCGTTATTCGCAACAACAAATCCAAATGCACCTGTTGTAAATAAGAAATGTAACATATCTTCTCTAGTTGGGTTTAGTCTTTTTTTCAGCGCAAATAACACACCTGGTGCAACCCCTGCGGAACCGGCAGTTGGTGTTGCACATATTTTACCCATTGCTGCATTCACTTCATTCGTCGCAACAGCTTTACTGACTGCATCAATCATTAAATCACCTGAAAGTGATTGACCACTTTCTAAATAATCTTGTAAAAGTACAGCATCCATTCCAGTTAAACCAGTTGTTGAAGTTACACCATTGATACCACGTTCAATGGCTTTTTCCATTGTATCTAAATTACGTTCCATATTTTGATAAACTTCTTCTTTAGAGAGTTTAGACACGCGCATTTCTTGTTCAATCATGACTTCATATATTTTTTTATTTTCTCTTTCACAAATTTCAATAAGTTCTTTTACACTTTGAAACATGATAACCCTCCTTTTATGATTCCCCCATTAATGTGACTGTTTGTACACCATCAATTTCTTTAATTTTATTTAAGACTTCTTGTGGAATATCATCATCTAATTCACACGTCATTAATGCAAGTTCACCTTTCTCTTTACGGGCCACTTGCATACTACCAACATTAATACGATAATCACCAAAGACATTGGTCACTTTCCCGATCGTGCCAAAAGTATCCTTATGAAAAACAAGTAACGCAGGATAATTCCCACTAATGGCAATTTGAAATCCATTTATCGCAACGATTTCAACTTTACCGCCACCAATTGAAATACCTTCTACTGAGATTTCCATTTCTTTATTTCTCATGTTGATAATTGCAGTGTTTGGATGTGATCGCTCTTCAAACATTTCGATAAAGTTTACATCAATCTGTTGTTGCTCAGCATCTTGAAGACTTGTTTTGATTCGATCATCATCTGTATCATAGCCTAAAATACCACCGACTAACGCAACATCTGTACCATGTCCTTTATAAGTTTCCATGAAAGACCCATATAAATATATATCAATATGTTCTGGTTTACCATCAAATAAACCTCTAGCTATTAATCCAATTCTTACTGCACCAGCAGTATGTGATGAAGATGGCCCGACCATTACTGGGCCAATAATGTCAAAGACACTTCTATATTTCATCAATAATCACTCGTTTCTCTTTTAATTTCACCATACCATTATAACAACTTTCGTTCGTTTTGTAAGCGTTTTACAACACAAAAGACAACAACGCTTTTGTTTAACATTGTTGTCTTTTATCTTGAGATTATTCTACTGAGAATAAGAATGAGTAAATTGGTTGGTCACCTTGATGTACTTCTACTTCAACTTCATCATAGTTTTCTTCAACATATGATACTAATTGATCGACTTCTTCATCAGTAGCGTCTTCACCTTTAATAATAGTTAAAATTTCACTGTCTTCATCAATCATTTCATCGATAAGCTTTTTACTAGCTGTTATGTGGTCAGCATCACTTACTTTAATGCTGCTTTCATGGATACCCATGAACTCACCTTTTTTAATTGTAATACCATCTATATTTGTATCTCTAACAGCATACGTTACGGAACCTGATTTAACAAAACGCATTGCGTCTTCCATTTGTGCTTTATTCTCTTCGATTGATTGCTCTAAGTTAAGATTTAACATTGCTGACAGACCTTGAGATACTGTTTTTGATGCTACAACAGCTACAGGTATATCAACTAAATGTTCAACTTGTTCAGCTGCCATAATAATATTTTTATTATTTGGTAAGATGATTGCATTTTTACAACCTGATTGTTTTACAACTTTTACGATATCTTCTGTTGAAGGATTCATTGTTTGACCACCACTGATGACATGTGTTGCACCAAGTGATTTAAATAATGTCGTGATTCCTTCACCCATTGAAATTGTAATGACTGCTGTGTCAATTGTTTCTTGTTCTTGTTGCTGTTCTTGTTTTATTTTTTTATCTGCGCTTTTACGAAGTACTTCTCTATGTTGTTCACGCATGTTTTCGATTTTAATTTTAATCAGTTCACCATATTGGCTTCCGTATGATAATACTTCGCCTGGTGTTTCAGAATGAACATGTACTTTTGCAATTTCATCGTCAGAGATTACAAGTAATGAATCACCGAATTGACTCATATCTTCTCTAAATTGTTCTTCATCGAATGCTTTTTTATCTTTTCCAAAGCGAACCATAATTTCTGTACAGTAGCCGTAGACGATATCTTCAGTATTCATAACGCCACCGAAATCGTGGTCATCATTGATAAATTCATCTGTATCTACTTTTTCTTTAGCTGGTTGAATTTTTTCGCCTTTTAATGTTGCTAAGAAGCCTTCATAAACAAACATTAAACCTTGTCCACCACTATCCACTACACCTACTTCTTTAAGTACTGGTAGTTGGTTTGGTGTGTTTTCTAATGCTTTTTGACCTTCTTCAATTACAGCTTCCATAACTGTAATAACATCTTCTGTTGATTCAGCAGCTTTAACCGCCGCTTCTCCAGCTACTCTCGCAACTGTTAAAATCGTTCCTTCAACTGGTTTCATAACAGCTTTATATGCTGTATTTACACCTGATTGGAATGCTTTAGCGAATTGTTGAGCATCAATTTCTTGTTCATTCTCAATCGATTTTGAGAATCCTCTAAATAATTGAGATAAGATAACACCTGAGTTACCTCTTGCTCCCATTAACAATCCTTTAGAAAATATTTTACCAACCTCACCGATATGTGCATTACTATGAGATTTAACCTCTGCTGCACCTGATGACATTGATAAATTCATATTTGTTCCTGTATCCCCGTCTGGTACAGGAAACACATTTAAAGAATCTACAAAATCTGCATTGTTTGATAAACTATCTGATCCTTGAACGATCATATCAGCAAACAATTTGCCGTCAATCTTATTCATACTGTATTTGCCTCCCTATGCTTCCTCATCATCATTAATAACTCTAACACCTTGGATATATATGTTGACTGCGTTGACTTTTAAATTTAATGATTGTTCTAAAGTATATTTAACAGCAGATTGGACATTGTTTGCTATTTCTGAGATTTTCGTACCATAACTCACAATTATATACATATCTACATCAAGAACACCTTCGTTTTGAGATACAATAACACCTTTGGCATAATTATCACGCCCAAGAATTTCTGCAATGCCATCTCTAACTTGATGTTTACTTGCCATACCAACGATACCATAACATTCTACAGCAGCTCCGCCAGCAAGTGTTGCAATAACGTCATTTGAAATATCGATACTTCCATACTCATTTGTAATTTCTAAAGTCATGATTACGTCCCTCCTACACATTTAAATTTTTTCGTTTTATTAACTACTTTTATATGTTCTGTTTAATTATACTTAATATCACATTCACATCGCAAGAATTCATCATTTTAATCACGTTTTTTATACAACGTTTTCACAAGATATTATTATAACAAATAAATTGAACTTTAAAATACTTTTTGCGAAATTTGTTATTATTTTTTCGCTAATTTACAAAAAATCCGTTGAATAAATTATAAGTGCGTGTTATATTATTAAAGTGTGTAAACGTAAATAAATGTGTATTTATATTTCATTAAAGGAGGATATTTATGGCTAAAGAATGTTTCGTAACAGGTCGTAAAGCTAGAACTGGTAACCACCGTTCTCACGCATTAAATGCTAACAAACGTCGTTGGAACGCTAATTTACAAAAAGTTAGAATCTTAGTTGACGGTAAACCTAAACGTGTATGGGTTTCAGCTCGTGCGCTTAAATCAGGTAAAGTTACACGCGTTTAATGAATATAAGTCACATATAATAAAGAGAACCTTTGTGTGGAAGGTTCTCTTTTTTTATTTATCTTTACTTTGTACCATCAATATATTGCCAAGTTCAACTGTCACTAATGGATGTTCATGCCCCTCTTTAAACTCATTACTAATCGTTAACGTTGAGCCTTGCGCCAAAGTTGTAAATGGTAAATCATATTTAAATTCTTCTAATTTTATTCTAATATTCGTACTTAACGGAATAAAGGACACATATTTCATACTTTCTACTTGTGAAATTCGATGATTTCCTGCTTTTAATACTGTAATTTCATTTTGCTTATCTACGAGCGTGATTTGAATATTATCTTCCAGAAATTCTGGTTTCGTTAATATTTGAACTGCACCCATAAAATGATCTAATCTGCCACCTGTCGCACCATATATTCTAATTTCTTCGTATCCGAGTTCAACTGCTAAGTTAACCGCTAATGCAAGATCGGTATCATCCTTTTCTTTCTTAACCGGATCAATATCGATATGTTCAATGATTTGTTGATACTCTTCATCTGATACCGAATCAAAGTCTCCTACTGCAGCAACAGGCTTAATATCATGTTTAATTAATTCAATTGTTCCTCTATCTACACCTATCCAATCAATGTGTTTTTCATCTTGAAGTATATGTTCATTGATATGACGCATACTACATAATAGATTTACTTTCACGATTAATCACCCTTTAATTTATGTACAGGTTCTTTGTAGTCTTCATGTTTGAAGTAATAAGATCCTGCAACTAATATGTCTGCGCCTTGTGCTTTACATAACGCACCTGTTTCTTCATTAATACCACCATCAACTTCAATTTCAAAGTTTAAGTCATGTTCATTTCTATATTCGTCTAACCAAGTAATTTTATTTAACGTAGATTCTATGAAGCTTTGACCACCAAATCCTGGATTCACAGTCATAATTAGAACAAAGTCCACGTCTCCTAAAATTTGCGATAATGATTCTACAGGCGTTCCAGGGTTGATAACAACACCTGCTAATTTATCATGCGCTTTGATTTGTTGTATCGCTCTATGAATGTGTGGTGTCGCCTCGTAATGAACAGATACCATGTCACTACCCGCTTTACAAAACGCATCAATCATTTGTTCTGGGTTCTCGATCATTAAATGTGTATCAATCGTCATATCTGTTACTTTTCTTAATGATTCTAAAATAGGTAATCCAATCGATATATTTGGTACAAACTGACCATCCATTACATCAAAATGTAAAATGTCTGCGCCAGATTCCTTAACGCGTGTTACTTCTTGTTTTAATTCTGCAAAATCACAAGCTAAAAGTGAAGGTGCTATTTTTAACATTAATATCTTACCTTTCTATTTTGAATTTCTTCGAATAATGTCAAATAGTGCTTATATCTTAACTGATAAAAATGATTATCTTGAATTAGTTCTTTTACTGCACATTTAGGTTCATTAATGTGCGTACAATTTCTAAATTTACACTGTGATTTAATGGCTTCAAATTCTGGGAATAAATCTGCGAGATCTTCCTTTTCAATGTGTGAAAAGTCTAATGCACTAAATCCTGGTGTGTCAGCTAAATAACCACCCTCTAACTCATACAATTCAACATGTCTTGTCGTATGTTTACCACGATTAAGTGCTTTTGAGATTTTGTTCGTTTCTAAATTCAAATCGTCGAACAATCTATTCATAATCGTGGATTTACCAACACCAGATTGTCCACTTAACACGATAATACCGTCAATTAAAGGTTTAATCGCATTTGATACATCATCATCATCACCTATAAATAATGTTTCATATCCAATTGATTGATATTGCGCTAATTTATCTTGTATTTGTTGAATTTCATCATCAGTCGCGAGATCTTTTTTAGTTACACATATTATAGGTGTAATATTGTATGAATGAACGACTACGAGAAATCTATCTAATAATTGTTGACTAAATGCTGGTTCTGATGCACTCATCACGACGATAACTTTATGAATATTTGAAACAGGGGGTCTTAGTAATATATTCTCACGTTCATGAATATGTTGAATATAGCCACCTGTTTCATTTTCAACTTGAAAATCAACTATATCTCCGACAACTGGAGATGTTTTCTTCTTTCTGAATAATCCTCGAGCTCTCGTAATATATATACCATCGTCAGCTTGTACTGAATAATCTCCACTTATTGATTTAATAATACGACCAGTTTTCAATATAACACCTACCTCATTTTATTTTAATTATACCAAATCATACTGCTTAAATAATCAATTATTTATGTTGCTTAAACAAAATCGTTACTTCTGTCCCTTTATCGACTTCACTTTCGAAGAAGATTTGAGCATCATGATGTTCAATAATTGAATCAACAATCGATAACCCTAGACCGTTACTATCAACATGTACATTATGAGATTGATCACCTTTATAAAATCGATCTTTAATATGTTTCAGCTGTTTCTCAGTCATACCATAACCTTCATCAATAATCGAAACTTGTACAAATTCATTTTGTTCTTTTAGATCAATTTGTATCATACTATGTTCTGGTGAGTATTTAATAGCATTACTTATTATATTATAAAGTGCTTGATAAAGTAATTTATGATTACCTTTAATAGTTAAATCATCCATATCAAATAGAACTGAGATTTCATTGTCTTCTAATAAGAAATTCAGATTTTGAACGACTTCTTTAACGACTTTTTGAACATGTACTGTTTCATTAAATGATAAATGCTCACTATTATCTAACTCAGATAACAACAATAATTGTTTCGTTAAATTACTCAAACGATATGCCCTAGCATATATATCTTCTATAATTTGTGTTCTTTTATTTTCATCTTGTTCATGTTCAAGTTCTCTTAATAAACTTAAAATAGACTGAAGCGGAGATTTAATTTCATGAGATACATTTTGAACAAAGGATTGTCTCATCATTTCTAGCTGTTTAAGTTCATCTCTCATCTTAATAAATCGGTGTTGTAATATACCTATTTCATCGTCACGTGTTACTTTGATATCGACATCAAAGTCACCTTTTCTTAATGATTCAGTCGTCTTCATAAGTCGTCTAATTGGGTTTGCTAATGAATAACTTGAGAAGAGCACGAGTACTAATGAAATTACGACTAGCAATACAAGCAATATCGCTAAAAATATTCTAAATTCGCCTAACATGGAACCCACACTAGGTCTCAAGAATAACGCATACTCAGCACCTTGATGTTGAATCTTTATACCGACAGTGTTTCTCGTTTCATTATCAAAGAATCCTGTAATAAAAATATTAAACGGTCTATTCTTAATACCATGATACGTTTTACCGTCTAATACATCTTCAACAGCTTGGTTGTCTAAATTATATTTTCTAAAGTTATCACCATAATAAGTCGGTTTCAACTTATCATTATACAATACAGCTTGATAATGTAGCTCGCTTAAGTGATTTAAATAATTATCCAACGACATTTCATTATCATGATCAATATAATCTTGAACATCTTTTAAAGTATTAAACACTTTGTGGTCATTTTTTTCTTTTAAATCTATATGATAATAAATATTTGTAAGAATAAAACCTAAAATAGCACTTACGAGCATCACAACTATTGTATAAATCGTTATTCGTTGAGCTAAAGACTTAAACCTCATGAGCAAGCACCGCCTTGTAACCAACGCCTCTGACGGTTTTAATCAAGACATCACTCTCTAACTTTTCTAATCGCTTTCTAATACGTTTAATATGTACATCAAGCGTTCGTTCGTCTCCTTCGAAATCAATACCCCATACAACTTCAATAATTTTGTCTCGTTGTATTACTTTATCTTTGTTACGCATTAAATAATCTAATAATGCAAATTCTTTCTTTGGTAAAAGCATTGTTTTCTGATTAATCGTTATTTCCATATCAACACTATTGATATGTGTATTACCTATTTGAAGTTCATTGGATGAATTAATTTTAAACCTGCGTAGAACAGCTTTTATTCTAAATATTAACTCTTTAATTTCAAATGGTTTTGTCACATAATCATCTGTTCCAGCGAGAAATGCATTTTCTTTATCACTCAACTCATCTCTTGCCGTTAACATGATAACTGGAATATCAAAACTATCCTTAAGTATTTGACACAATTCAAAGCCGTCCATACCTGGCATCATAATATCTACAACAGCAATATCAATATATTTATGCTCTACAACTTCTATAGCTTCCTCACCACTGAGACTTGTTATAACATTTATATGTTCACGTTCAATTTCTCGCTTCAAATCATTTAAGATAAATTTATCATCATCTACAACTAAACAAGTTACCATGTCATCACCTCTTTACCTATGATACCAAATATCTTTTAGAATTTTCATATATACATGAATTCAGGCTGAAATTTCGAATGAAATTTCAGCCTGAATAATATTATTATAATGAATCAATTCATGATTAAACTGATTCTACGTTACGGTTTACTAATGCATTTACATTTTCAATGATTGTACCACTTACGACACGACCTGGTAATTTATTTAAATTAACAGATAGATCTTGGTCTTTTTTCATATCATATGAAATGTTTCTAGCGAAGTATTTCATAGATTCTTCCATGATGATAATTGTCATCCACTCACCAGCACAACGGTGGTTTGTATAATAATCGCCACCACCTTGAGGGATTAAATCAAATGGACTTCCGTCCCAATCGCTAAAGCGGTTTGGATAGAACCTTTCTGGATTCTCCCATAAGCCGTCTCTATGCAATGTTCCGTAAATATCTAATACTAAGAAAGTATCTTTCTCAATCGTATAGCCATCAAATTCGATATCTACTGCTGCTTTACCAGGTAAATAAGGTACGAATGGATAGAATCTTCTAACTTCTTGTACAAATTTATAAGCATAGTCATTTTCATTATTGAAGACTTTTTCTGCTTCTCCTGGATAATCATGTAATGCTTTCACACCGAAACTAATAAAACGATTAATCGCGACTAGAGGACGCACAACGTTCATTAAATCGATCGCACACAATCTAGAATCCATTAAATTACCTTCAAAATCTTCCCAGTGACTAAATTCATGTAATGCTGTACCTTGTGGAGGTGTTAATTTACCTTCACGTACTGCAATAATTTGATTTTCTAGGAATGTTTCCACTCTATCTCTTGCTTTTTTAGCTTCTCTATACCCTTTGAATGCAGTACCGATATTTTTAAATGAATCAATCATTGTGTCCATATCTCGGGCACAGCTTTCAATTTCTTCAGGAGACGCGATAACGCCTGCCCATCTAAATCCAACTTTAGTTAATAAGATAATAGATTCTTTATAAACGTTAACTTCGTCCATTCTTTCCATACGTTCAGTATTCATGAACCAAGTACTACGTGTAAGTTCTCTCAAATATTCTAAATTTTCTTCAGTCATTAATGACATAAATAGAGCTTTACGGTCTATGTGTTTTTTACCACCAGTAGTATGTATAGCGCCTTTACCGAATAAAGTATTAACAACACGTTTTGGTAACGTACCTTGTCTTTCAATTAAATCGTTATTATAAAAAAGCTCTGCTGCTTCTTTACCACTGATTACAACTGTTCTTCTTCCGCCTAATGCTCTTAATTCAAAAATATTTGTATCAAATTTCTCAAGTCTATTTGGTACATATTTATAGCCTTCTTTCAAAACTTTAAATGTACTGTCTAGACCTCTATCTTTTGGTATTTGCTTACCCATAAAGTTAATGCCCCCTAGAATTTTTGTAAATTTCATATACTTACATATTATTTCATTTTCTGTGAAAATAATCAATCAACTACTATTATCAATTGAAAATTTAATATCTTTGTCAACTAATGCATGTCTTTTTGACCACTCAATTAGCGTATCTGGATAAACGACATCATCTTGAATCGATTGATTTAGATTTTCAACTGGAAAACTGAGTATAAATCGTTGATCAATAATTTCATCAACAATATTTAAAAACGCTAGATTTCCATTCGTTGGTCTTCCGACAAGATTGACTATTCCCGATTTTACTACTTTATAAACGAGCCATTCAGCTGCATAAGATGTATCTTTATCAATCAAAATCACAATTTCTTCAAATCGACTTAATCCGATAAAATCAATTTTATCATCATCAAAGAATTTCCAATCACCAACAGGTTGATCTAAAATATTTTGATAAAAAGCTTGTTCATTCATTTCACTGCATGCTTTATACAAACGTTCTAATTTTTGCTTAAATAACGACTTATGACGCTCCCGCTCAACCTTTACTTGTGTGTCTTTCGTTAATATTGTTTCTTGATTGCCAATCTCATAAAAATAAGGCATAAGAAACTCTGCGATACTCAAATTTTTAAATTGTGCATTTCTAAAATCAAAAATGACTTTTTTAGATGATGCTTGAATTTTGGATAATTTGTATAACGCTTCAACAGCTTGTTCAAAACGAATATCACCGTTAAATTCTAATATTGGTACATCATCCTTAACCGTCACATCAATCGTATGTTCTGTACTCACCGGATAATGTCTCAATTCAAAGTGATAAGTTTGATTCGCTCTTTTTACTTCTACTTCATTTTGGAAAGTTAAAATATGTCCCCATTCTTCTCTATGGTATGGTTCATCTTTTAATAAACGATGATATCTCATTCTACAATATTCAATAGAATCCCCTGATAACTGTGTAATTTCATCACCAACAACAAAGCGTATATCATCCAGCACTTTCGTAACAACTAAAGCATCTTTAGTAGCTCTTACCTTAATTCCAACTTGTTTGTCAGGAATTTTCAATGCTTTAATAGACGTACTCAACAAGCCTATATCATAAAAGAAATTATTCATAACTTCTATAAAGACTTGATCAGACAGATGAGATGAGGTCACAATATTTTTATACTCTTCATAAATAGCGTGCTTTTGATCAGCATCTACAATAGCATGTTCTGTTTGACGATATACATATTCATATAAAGACACATAAGGAAGCATATTTTTCACCCCAGACTCATTTTCTAAATTTTACTAAGAACTAAACATTAAATCAATAGTGTATAAAAATAGAGACTGAAACACTGTTTAATGTTTCAGTCCCTCAAATAGCTATATACTTTTCATATATTTAGAAATCATCGTAATCAATTGTGTTACTTTCAACCTCTTTACCATCTACTTCAACGCGATATTCTGCTGATTCGCCTTTTGGAATCGTGAAATTAATGCTTCTTGTTGTATCTTTTTTAATCGTAAAGGAATCTGCAACTTTTTTGATATCATTTGATTTATCTTTAACAAAGATCTCTACTTTCTGACCTTTTTTACTATCAGAACCTGTAAATGGTATATAAACGGATTGTGTATATGTTTTATCTCTTGCGTTATCATCACTGTCATCTTTTTTATCTTTATCATCTGATTTATCTGAGTTAGAGTCTTTATCTTCACCTTTAGATACATCAAAATAAATCGTTGATTCGACTGGCAATTGTCCATCTTTAAATGATTGTTTAACGATTGTATCTGCTGGTTCATCACTTTCAACTTCAGATTGTTCTACTTTAAATCCAAGCGCTTCAAGTTCAGAAGTTGCTTTACTAATTTCTTCACCTGTATAATCTTTAACGTATTCTTGTTTTACGCCGATTGATTTTGTCAAAATAATCATCGTATCTTTAGGTACAACTTTAGAACCTGGTTCGATATTTTGATTAATCACTGTGCCATTCATCGCTTTATCATACTGTTCTTTTATACGGACAGATTCAAAGCCTTGTTTTTCTAATTGCTTTTTCGTTTTGTCTGCTGATTTTCCAACATAATCTTCTATGGTAAACGTCTTAACACCTTGAGATATCACTAAATCAACTTTAGTCATTTCTTTAACCTTACTACCTACTTTAGGTGTTACTTTCATAACTTCGCCTTCTTTAAAGCTATTACTATAGGCTTCTGTTATTTTACCTTTGCTTAAACCTTTTTCATCTATTAAAGCTAAGGCTTCACCACGTGATTTACCTAATAAGTTAGGCACGTCTACATATTTAGGAGCCGTTAAGGCAAAACCAATTGCACCTACTAACATACATAATAGTAAAATGGGTACAAAAACGATTAACCATTTATTACGCTTACGTTTAGGTTTATTTGTTTCCATATTTTGCTGTTGTGCATTAGCATTTTGTTGCGTCGTTGCAATTGGAACAGTCTTTGTATCACTTTCTTCTTCATCAGCTTTTATAACGGGCATTGTTTTAGTATCTGAATCAGACTCATACCTAGGTAATTCATCTTTACGTTCATCGTCCAATGCTGTTAAAAGGTCATAATACATTTCATTTGTATCACGGTACCTTAGTGATTTTTCTTTACGAGTTGCTTTCATAATGACATTTTCTATACTTTGAGGTATAGATGGTCGTTCTTTTCTAATAGATGGCAACTCTTCTTGAATATGTTTAATGGCTACACTTACAGGCGTTTCCCCATTAAAAGGCGGATGTCCTGTTAATAATTCATACAATACAATACCAATAGAATAAATATCTGATGATTCATCTGTTGATTGACCTTTAGCTTGTTCAGGCGATAAATATTGAACAGAACCCATAACATGATTCGTTTCTGTTAAAGCTGTTTCACTTAATGCCCTTGCGATACCAAAGTCTAATATTTTTAAAGTCCCATTTTTAGTCATGAGAATGTTTTGCGGTTTAATATCTCGATGAATAATTCGATGATGATGAGCATGTGCGATACCTTTTAAGATTTGAAGCGTCATTTCAACCGCTTCATCTGCAGATAACTTACCTTCTTTACATAGATACTCCTTTAATGTTGGTCCTTCTATATATTCCATAACAAGGTAATAACAATTATCATCTTCTTCTACATCAAGTACATTCACAACGTTACTATGACTTAAAATCGTCGTATTTTGAACTTCTCGTTCGAATCGTTCAACTGCTTTTTCTTTTTCATAAGGCGGTATGTTGATTACTTTCACTGCTACATCACGGTTCAAGATCTTATCTTTCGCTAAATAGACGTTACTCATACCACCGCCACCAAGATACTTCACAAATTCATAGCGACCGGCGATTATGCGACCTATCATATTTTTCCACCTTCAAATGGATATAATATTAACGAGATATTATCTTTACCTTCGACTTCGATTGTTTCTTCGATAAGCGTTTCACCAATATCATCAACCGTACCTTTATGAGACATCACAATTTGTTGAACGTCATCTTCATGTAAGTAATCTGTTAAACCATCTGAATTTAAAAGCAAATAATCATAAAATTTTGTATTGTAGTAAAAAATATCTGGGTTAACACGTTTATCTGTTCCCATAACTTTTGTAATAATGTTTCTTTGAGGATGCGTGAAAGCCTCCTCTTTCGTAATTTCTCCAATCGTAACAAGATGATTAACAAATGTATGATCATTTGTTAATTGCATCATTTCACGACTGTTCATCAAATAAGCACGTGAATCACCTATATTAGCTACAACGATGTCTTTTTCATAGACTAAAGCACAAACACAAGTTGTACCCATTCCTCTATACATCTCATTGTTCATAGACTCGTTATATAATTGCCTGTTTATATCAGCTAAGTTAGATTGTAACCAATCTTCTGCATGATCATATTCAATATAATTTTCATCTTCGAATCTAGCTTTAAGTGAATCATTCACAAATTGGCTTGCAACTTCACCTGCAGCATGTCCACCCATACCATCACAAATCACTAATAAAACTTGACCCGTTTGATTTGTATAGATACCACCTGCATCTTCATTTTGTTCTCGAAATTGACCGACATCTGTAAAAAACCGTGCTTCCATGATTTGTTACCTCGTTTCTTCTTTTCGCTCTTTTGCTCTTAGTTGTCCACATGCAGCATCAATATCTGCACCTTGATTACGTCTTATTGTAGCATTTATCCCGTTTCTTTTTAATTCTTTTTCAAATTTAAAGATATCTTCTTTTGATGTTTTTACATAGTCACGTTCTGGTACGTGGTTAACTGGAATTAAGTTCACGTGACAGTTTAAATGTTTAATTAGTTTTGCCAATGCTTTTGCATGATGAACTTGGTCATTTACACCTCCGAACAAACCATATTCAAAAGTGATTCTTCTATTCGTTTTATTGACATAGTATTCAATAGCTTCCATTAATTTATCTAAATCATAAGCTCTGTTTATAGGCATCAATCTTGAACGTGTTTCATTATCAGCTGCATGTAAACTTAACGCAAAGTTTATTTGTAGGGATTCATCAGCAAAATCGTAAATTTTAGGGATTATACCTGATGTAGAAACTGTTATATGACGTGCTCCGATGTTTAAACCTTTATCATGATTAATGATTTTTAAGAATCCCATCATTTCATCATAGTTCTCAAATGGTTCACCAATACCCATAATAACAACTTGGCTGACACGCTCATCCGTAGCATCTAAAGCTTTTTGAACTGTTAATACTTGTGCAACAATTTCACCCGCTTCAAGGTTACGTTTCAAACCACCGATTGATGAGGCACAGAACGTACAACCTATACGACAACCTACTTGAGTTGTCACACAAACTGAATTCCCATATTCATGTCTCATTAATACTGTTTCAATCGTGTATCCATCTTGTAATTCAAAAAGAAACTTGATTGTTCCATCTTTACTTTCTTGTTTAACAGCTACTTCTAACGTTGTAATTTCAAATGATTGTACAAGTTTTTCTCTCAATTCTTTTGAAAGATTTGTCATTTCGCTAAAAGCATCTACTCTTTTAACATATAACCAATCAAAAATTTGTTTAGCTCTAAACTTTGGTTCTGATTGATCGATCAACCAATCTTCTAATTCTCCTAATTGTAATGAATATATTGAAGGTCTTTCGAAGTTTGGCATAAATTTATTGCGTTTTTTCTGTATCGCTGGCATATTAATTTTCCTTTCTCTTAATTTTAGTAATAAAGAAACCATCTGAATTATAATCTTGAGGTAGTAGCTGTAATGTTTTAGTTTCTTGATTTGTTCTTGGATCTATAAATGGTGCGAATTCAAATTCTGGATTTGCTTTTAAGAATGAATAAACAACATTTTCATTTTCCATTTGTTCGATTGTACAAGTTGAGTACACAAGTTCTCCATTAGGTGCGAGAGATTTACTTGCATTTTCAAGGATTTCTAATTGTAAGTGCCACAATGATTCAACATCCTTTGACGTCTTGTCATACTTAATTTCAGGCTTTCTTCTCATGACACCAAATCCACTACACGGTGCATCTACAAGGATGTAGTCATATGTTTGATCAAAAGGCTGAGTGGCATCATGTACAGCTGCTGTTACATTTTTAAGTCTTAATTTTTTGATATTAAAATCTATTAAATCTATTTTATGTGGGTGAATGTCAAATGCATCAACATGACCAGTTTGATTCATGATTTCAGCGATATGACAAGCCTTACCACCTGGTGCACTACATGTATCTAACACTGTACTATTCGGTTTTGGATTCAAAATTTCTGCTACAAACATTGAACTCTTATCTTGTACAGATAATAAACCATCTTTAAATAATCTATCATTTACAATAGCTTCACCTTTAACATGTAAACATCTTTCTATGTCTTTATCTATTTCGACAGTATAACCATTACTTTGTAATCTTTCAACTGCATCTTCAACAGATATGCGTGTTGTATTCACTCTTACTGTTGTATCTGGCGGTGTTAAACTGAGTAAACACATTTCTCTCGTCTTTTCATATCCAAAATGTGTAATCCAATGTTTTGTTAACCATAAAGGTACACTACCCTCAATTGAAAGTTTCTTATCATCATGTTTGATTTCATCTAATGTTCTTAATGGTGTAGACATGAAATTTCTAAGAATCGCATTGATTGCTTTACTATTGTGTAAATCACCGCGTACTTTAGCAATATTAACAGCTTCATTGATAATCGCGTGATTTGGAACTTTATCTAAATATACATATTGATATGCACTCATGATTAATAGACGTTTCATCCAACCTTTTAACTTCGTCTTAATAAAAGGCTCAATTAAATATTCTAAAGTGATTTTTCTTTGTAAAGTACCATATACAAGTTCCGTTAATAATCCAACATCTTTTTTAGATACGGCTTCGTTTTTTATCGCTTCATTAAGTTGTAGATTACTATATGCTTCACCTGTCAGTACATCATCTAGAATCGTTAATGCAACGTTTCTTACATTGTTTTTCATCATATTAATTTAGTCCCATCAATTTTTGATTGTAATCCGCTTAAATAATCTCGTGTTTGCACACGTTTCTTACCTGCTAATTGTATTTCAGTTAAAGCAACACCATCTTCACTGCCTGTTGCTACTATAATAGCTGATTTAGTTGTTTCAACAATTTCTCCTGGATTACCTTTAACATTTCTTACAATTTCACTGCGCCACAATTTCATATTTTTATCATTCATCGTTGTATAAGCAACTGGCCAAGGTGATAATCCTCTTATATGGTTATGGATTGATTCAGCATCTTGTGTCCAGTCAATTCTTTCATCTTCTCTTGAAATATTAGAAGCAAAACTTACAAGTGATTCATCTTGAGGAATGCTATCATTTGTTCCATTAAAAATAGTAGGTAAAGTTCGTTTCAATAATGCTGTACCGAGTACTGCTAGTTGATCATGAACATCTCCTACTGTGTCGTTCTCTTTAATGTCGATTTCATCTTGGCTAATAATATTACCTGCATCTAATTTTTCTGCCATATACATAATTGTTACGCCTGTCTTTTTCTCACCATTCATAACTGCATAATGAATCGGAGCACCACCGCGATATTTAGGTAGCAATGAAGCATGTACATTAACTGCTTTATATTTTGGCGCATCTAATAATGATTTTGGTAATAGCTGCCCAAATGCTGCAGTAACGATTAAATCAGGTTGTAAATTAATAATCTCTTCTAATTCTGGTGAATGATTTAATTTTTCAGGTTGATATACTGGAATATTATGTTCAACTGCTACTTTTTTAACAGGAGGTGGTGTCAGTACTTTTTTTCTACCTACCGGACGATCAGGTTGAGTAACAACTGCAATCACTTCATGTTCTTCGATTAACATTTCAAGAATGCCTGTAGAAAAATCTGGTGTACCCATAAATACAATTTTACTCATCCTTATACATCTCCTCTAATTCTTCTTCACTAATTTCTTTCGTCATCTTATCCGTGAATAACTCACCATATAAATGATCTACTTCATGTAAAATAATTCGTGCAATATCATCATATGCAGTTAGTTCAACTTGATTACCATTTAAATCATTACTTTTCACGACAATCATTTTACTTCTGTTCACTTCTCCAAAGACACCAGGTACGCTGAGACAACCTTCTACATCAGCTTCAGTTTCTTCAGATTGAGAAACAATCGTTGGATTGATCAGCTGCAAAATACCTTCTTGCTCCATATCAACAATCGCAACTTTAAGATCAACTCCAATTTGAGGTGCAGCTATACCCACCCCATCATTTTCAAACATTGTATCCTCTAAATCAGCAATTAATGCTTTTAAAGACTCATCAAAAGTCACAACATCTTTAACTTCTCTATTTAACATTGGATTTGGTACCGTAACAAGTGGTTTTACAGCCATATCTATCGCTCCTTTTTAAAAACTCATCGTATAATTATAACGTAAATCAATATAAAAAGCGACAGAGAAAATTCATCTACAGTCGCTTACATTGATTTGATAGAAAATTTTGCATAAACGAAGTAAAATCGAATCACCAATAAATAACAGAAAGGAGTCCTATATGAACGCATCCGACTACTATCAATATTTACTCGCACTTGAATCTCGGAAGATTTTAACGAAAGATGAGAGGAATAATCTTCTCACTTATTACAACGGCAAAGAAGGCGAACGCTATTTCAAATCGTTTTTAAACACGATACCTAACATCAGCTATATTTACGATTTCGAATTCGGTAATCAACATCATGTCCAAATTGATTATTTAGTCGCAACAGACAATACACTTTTCTTATTTGAAATTAAACATTATAGAGACGAGTGGCATTTCGAACAAGATTACTTAAAAAGTAGTTACGGATTAACTACGAAATCCCCCATTAAACAAACAAAATTTATGAAATTCGAATTAGAAAAATTACTGTATAAAAATGGTATACATATAAATATTCAAACTTTTATCATTTTTACAAATCCTCATTTTATCCCAGTTGGAACCTGGCCACATAATCAGAATATTATCTATTTCAATCAATTGAACCAAATCAAAGAAATCTTACAATCCCATTCATCAAAGTTTAACCCCGCACTTTTAAACTTTTTATTACAACACAAGAAAATCCACTCAACTTATTATCAAAAAGAAATCACACCATACTTCGATCTCAGTTTAGCAGGTGTAAAATGTCCAAGTTGTAGAAAAATGCACACAATCAAAATAATAGAAAATAAAATCTACTCTAACTGCATGTACTGTCACTCTAAGATTAAATGCGAAGAAATCGTCCTGTACAATTTGAAAGAACTCTATTATTTAAAAAGAGACGGCTTTACATTTGAAGAAGCCATCCAGTGGTGTTATCCGTTTAGGTCACACACTATAAAAAGAGTTTGTAATAATCATTTTAAGTCTGAGAAACTTCGTAATAAAAAATTCTATTTATAACGCGAGTCTTATGAACACTTCTCGTCAAACTTGTTCATAACGGGTGCCTTGTGAACACCTCTGGCTATACTTGTTCATAACGATTGCCTTATGAACACTTCTCGTCAAACTTGTTCATAACGATGGTCTTGTGAACA